>JASEHB010000298.1 GCA_030018745.1 Desulfatibacillaceae bacterium
CCTTGTGGTGGAGGATATAACCCATGCGGCAGACGCCCTTTTGCCTGTTTACCGGCAAACGGACGGCCAGGACGGATTTGTGAGCCTGGAGGTAAGCCCCAAACTTGCAGACGATGCAAAAGGAACTGTGGAGGAGGCCCTGCACCTGTGGACGGCGGTGGATCGGCCAAATCTCATGATAAAGGTTCCGGCAACGCCCGCCGGTGTTGTTGCCCTTAAAACCCTCATCGGGCTTGGCGTCAATGTAAATGCAACCCTTCTTTTTTCCTGCGATAATTATGAGCAGGTGGCAAATGCCTACCTTGAAGGCCTTGGAGACCTTGCGGCAAAAGGTCCTTCTGCCCCAAAGGGGCATGGAGTAAACCGTGTGGCCTCGGTTGCCTCCTTTTTTGTGAGCCGCATAGATTCCGCTGTTGACCGGCTTCTTAAACAGGGTGACGACCCCGCCCTATTGGGCCGCATTGCTGTTGCCAATGCAAAGCTTGCCTATGAGCGCTTTACGGCAATTTTTGCCGGACCGCGCTGGGAGGCTCTGCAAAAACAGGGCGCAAGGGTGCAAAGGCTTTTGTGGGCCAGCACCAGCGTAAAAAATCCGGATTATCCTGATTTATTGTATGTGGAGCCGCTCATGGGGCCGCACACTGTCAACACCCTGCCGCCGGAAACCCTTGATGCCTTTCTGGACCACGGCAAGGTGGGCAACACCCTTGGCCAGGACATTGAGCAGGCAAGAGCGGACATTGACGCCCTTAAAACGCTGGAAATAGATTTGCCGCAGGTGACAGACACCCTGCAAAAAGATGGGGTGGAGGCCTTTGCCGCCTCCTTTGATACCCTGATGCAGTTGATAGAGCAAAAAAGCGGGGCCTTAAAATGCGTTATTTCCGGCTATATGGAAAACTTGGGAAAATACACCGAAGATGTTTTGGCCTTTCGCAGGACCCTGATGGAAAAAAATATCCTTGGGCGCATCTGGAGCCATGATCACACTGTCTGGAAAGACTCGCCAAAGGAAATATCAAACCGTCTTGGCTGGCTTGTAAGCCCCAAAAAAATGCTTCCTGCTGTGGGCGAAATTCTTGCCTTTGTGGATGCCGTGCGCAGGGATGGCATAAATCGGGTGCTGCTTTTGGGCATGGGCGGCTCCAGCCTTGCCCCGGAAGTCTTTGCCAAAATATTCGGCAGAAAAAAAGGCTTCTGCGAGCTTAAAGTCCTTGACAGCACAGACCCCGGCGCGGTTCTGGAGGCAGCCCGCTGGGCGCATCCCCGCTCCACCCTTTTTATAATATCCACCAAGAGCGGAGGAACCGTTGAAACTCTCTCCTTTGCCAAATATTTTTACAATTTCGCCCGGCAGAGCCTTGGGGAGCAGGCAGGCAAGAACTTTGCGGTGATAACCGATCCTGGCTCCACCCTGGAGCAGATGGCCCACCAATACGGCTTCCGCAAGGCCTTTTTAAATGATCCGGACATCGGCGGGCGCTTCAGCGCCCTTTCCTATTTCGGGCTTGTTCCAGCCGCCCTTTTGGGGGTGGACATCAAAAGGCTCTTAAAATCCGCAGAGGCCATGAGCATAAACACAGGCCCCAAAAACTGCCCCTTTCATGGAGACAACACCGCAGCCCGTTTAGGCTCTTCAATGGGGGTATTGGCTGCATCGGGCCGAGACAAGCTTACCCTTGTGCTTTCGCCATCCCTTGCGCCCCTTTGCGCCTGGATAGAGCAGCTTGTGGCCGAAAGCACGGGCAAGCAGGGGGTTGGAATTCTGCCTGTGGAGGAAACAAACCTGGAAGTGCCCCAAAACTACGGGCCGGACCGATTCTTTGTGCATCTGGCCCTTGAGGGGGAGGATTTTGACAGGCCAAGGATTGCAGCTCTTGCCAAGGCCGGGCACCCTGTAACCTGCCTTACGCTAAAAGATATTCATGATGTCGGCGGCGAGTTTTTCCGCCAACAGATGGCTGTTGCCATAGCCTGCGCCCGCCTTGGCGTGAATCCCTTTGACCAGCCGGATGTGGAAAGCGCCAAGGTGAGCGCCCGCCAGATGATGGCAGACTTCCTGCAAGAGGGCAGACTTCCAGAGTCGCCGCCCCTTTTGGAGGAAAACGGAATTGTTCTTTATGGCGATTTTCCGGCAAGCTCGGCCAAGGATGCCTTTGATGCCTTCCTGGCAAAGGCAAGGCCCGGCAACCCCTCCTCCGGCGCAGGCAGAAGCTATTTGTGCATACAGGCCTATCTCAAGCCTTCCCCTGGCGTTGATGATTGGCTTGGCCAGGCAGTCAAAAAACTCTCCCAAAAAACCGGCCTGGCGGTGGTGGCAGGCTATGGCCCGCGCTTTCTTCACTCCACAGGACAGCTTCACAAGGGGGATGCAGGCCGCGGGCTTTTTTTGCAAATAACTGCAAAAATGGCCCAGGATGCAGTTATTCCAGACGAGATGGGCAAAAGCGATGGAAGCCTTACCTTTGGAGTTTTGAAAGCCGCCCAGGCATTGGGAGATGCCCAGGCCCTAAAGGAAGCGGGCCGCTCAATTTTGGGCATCCGCCTTGCAGGCAAAGACACAATGCCCGCCTTAAATCAGTTGGCAGAGCTTTTTGAATAGGCTTAAAAAACCGGGCAGGTCATCAATTTTTCAAATGCATTCCCAACGGAAATGCAGCCTTTTTGCTGCGCCGTGCTCTCCGGCAAAAAATCCCCATGCCCAAAAGCAGGCAAATCGTGTTATATTAATATAATTGGATTTTATAAATTTTGGTCTAAAAACACTTGCACTTGGCGGGCAAGTTCATTACATCTTGAAAAATGGGTTTTTAAACAAAATTTTATCCTTTGGGACAATTTGAAAGAGCTTTTGTCATGACAAAACAGGATGATTACAAGAGGCTGGCAGCAGAAGAGGCTGTCAACGAAGTGGAATCGGGCATGATAGTGGGCCTGGGCACGGGCAGCACAGCCACCTTTGCCATTGTAAGGCTTGCAAAACTCATGAAAAGCGGCGAGTTGAGAGACATTGTGGGCATACCAAGCTCTGTTCCCACATACGATCTGGCAAGCTCGCTTGGCATACCCCTTGCCACCTTTGCAGAATATGACCACATTGATTTATCCATTGACGGAGCAGATGAGGTTGACCCGAAGCTTAACCTCATCAAGGGCGGCGGAGGCGCGCTTCTTCAGGAAAAAATACTGGCCCAGACCAGCAGAAAAAACATAATCGTGGTGGATCAGTCCAAGCTTTCCGATAAACTGGGAACCATCTTCCCCCTTCCCGTGGAGGTTGTCCCCTTTGCCCTGCACACGGAAAAGCGGTTTCTGGAGTCTTTGGGCGCGCAAGTCACCCTGCGGGAGAATGTCATCTCAAAACCCTTCCGCACAGATCACAGAAACCTTATTCTGGACGCCAAGTTCGGCCCCATTGAAGACCCCTACAAGCTGGCCGAAATGCTGGACAAAAGGGCCGGGGTGGTGGAGCACGGACTCTTTCTGGGCCTTGCAACAGAGGTCATTGTGGCAGGCAATGACGGCATAAGGCGCCTTACAGGAAAATAACCGGAGAGTAAAAATGGTCAGAACGGAAATCCGCCTGTTTTTGAAAAACCAGCCCGGAGAGCTGGGCAAGCTGGCTCTGCTGCTTTCAGAAAACAGCATAAACATTGACGCCATGACTATTCAGGATGCTTCCGACTATGTGCGGGAGCTTTTCAAGGCCCGCGGCCGCTCCATCCGCAGAATTGCATCCGCTGCAAACTACAACTCCATGCAAAAGGATTCCGTGGAGTACGCTTTGATCCGCATGATAGTGGACAACACCGACAAAGCTTTAGGCCTGCTAACCGAAAACGAATACACCTTTGATGTGGTTCCGGTACTGGCAATGGAGCTGGACGACCAGCCCGGCACCCTTGCCCGGCTGGCAGCCCTTTTCGGGGAGGAGGGCGTAAACATACAGTATGTTTACGGCTCTGGCATGGCAGGCAGCACAAAGGCCCTTTATGTTTTATGCCCGGAAGACATGGATCTGGCCGCCAGCGTGCTCAAAAAACTCTAAAACAGACCCCTTTAGTAAAATCCAAAATAAGAAAGCGGGGAGAATGCGCAAAACGCTTCTCCCCGCAGCTTTTTCAAAAGACTTCAAGCCAAGTTGTTGGGTGGCTCTTGGCGCTTAACTCGCAAGGTTCACCCAACAACTTGG
>JASEHB010000299.1 GCA_030018745.1 Desulfatibacillaceae bacterium
TGAGGCAAGAAAAAGCGCAAAAAAACAGGCAAGCCAATGCACCCATGCGGTCATGCCCTCGTAGCGGTTGACTGCCCACAGAAGGCTTATAAGCGACCATAAAAGGAAAAGCGCCAGGGGTAGCCAAAACCTTGTGGGGAAAAAATAAAGCTCTTTTTTTAATGCACCGGAAAAAGCCCATAGCAGCAGAAAAACAATAACCCCGGTCTGAATATAGGCAGACTGGGGCAGATTTGCAAAATCGTAAATATCCAGACGGATGAAAAAGGGGGCAAGCCCGGCAAAAAGGGCAAAAAGGTAAAACACAATCCGCGGCAGAAGGTCGGCAAAATTGCTGGAAGCAGCTTTTGGCCCATCCTCAAGCCCAATATCGGCCAGGGCTTTTTGCACCTGTTTTTCGCTCATCTTCAACTGCCCGGCAATCTGGGCAGGAGTCATAAGGTCTGCATTGCGCTTTATAAATTTAAGCTTTTTGTTGGAAAGCCCCATGAACAAAACCCCTTGGTAAAAAACGCCCTTTTAAATACCTGCAAACGCGCAGAGCAGCATATTACTATGAAAAAAGGCCAAAAGTCCAAAGGGCTGTCAGCATTATAACCGCAAAGAGCCTTATTGCTGTTTGACCCCGAATTAAACCTAAAGGGTGTTGACCCGGCAGGGCGCATCTGCTATGCAATCTGCCTGCCATAAGGAGGGATGGCCGAGTGGTCGAAGGCGGCGGTCTTGAAAACCGTTGAGCGCAAGCTCCGTGGGTTCGAATCCTACTCCCTCCGCCATTTTTTTGGCACAGCCCCCCCGGATGCCGCCTTTTTTCACCTGCCCCCGCCCTTATTTTCAATGCAAGTCAAAACACCTTGTCCGAAAGCCTTTTTTCTGCTGCAATAAAATTTGGCGTAAAAGGCGTCTAATAGGCTCCCAGCCACTTAAGTGCCAGGCGCACGCCAAAGCCTGTGGCGAACTTTGGCACCTCGCCGCGGGCCGATGACTCGTTGAAGGCCGTGCCTGCAATGTCAATATGCGCCCAGGGGGTGTCCTCCACAAACTCTGCTATAAAGGCCCCGCCGGTTATGGTGCCTGCATAGCCGCGCTTGAATTTGGCCAGGTTGCGCAGATCCGCAATGTCGCTTTTCATGGCCTTTTTGTGCTCCGGATAAAGGGGCAGCCGCCACACACGCTCCGCAACAGCTTCGCCTGCTGCAAAAATCTCATCGTACAGATTATCATTGTTGGAAATGACCCCGGCGACAGTCTCGCCCAGGGCTATGATGCAGGCCCCGGTAAGGGTGGCAAAATCAACAATCCGCTCCGGCGAATAATTTTTTCTGCAATAGGCAACCGCATCCGCAAGCACAAGGCGGCCTTCGGCGTCCGTGTTTATTATCTCCACGGTCTTGCCTGCATAGGAGCGATAAACATCGCCCGGAAAATAAGCCTTTGCATCCATTGCATTCTGAACCGCACCAACCACACCCACAACATTTACAGCAGGCTTTAAAACGGCAAGCGCCTTCATTATGCCCAGAACAGCCGCAGCCCCTGCCATGTCCAAGCGCATGGTGAGCATTCCCTCGTTGCTTTTGAGGTTAAGCCCGCCCGAATCAAAGGTAACGCCCTTGCCGATAAGGGCAATCTTTTTGGCCTTGGGGCCTGCACCGGAATATTCCATGACCATGAGGCGGGGAGGATAAACCGAACCCTGGCCCACAGCAGCCATGAGCGAGAGGCCCTCCTTTTTCAGCATTTTTTCATCCAGCACTTTAACTTTGAGGCTGTCATCAGCCATATCCAGGGCTTCGCGGGCAAGGCGCTCCGGCGTGATTGAATGGGCATTGTCATTCACAAGATCCCTGGCAAAGCAAACAGCATCGCAAACAGTCTGAATGTTTTTGACCTCTGTTGACGAAAGCGCAAAATCCGTCAGCTGAAGCTCTTTGACGGATTCGGGTTTTTCGCTTTTGTGCCGGTCAAAGCTATATGCCCCAAGCAGGGCGCCTTCCAGGCAGGCCGCATGGTTGACCTTTGCCTCGCCGGGAGCATCCGGCCCGAAGATGCAGATTTTTTTCCTTTTGAGTTTTGCAGCCTTTTTCATTGCGCGGGCTGCCTGGGAGCGCAGAATATGGGAAGAAAAATCCCCCTTCTTGCCCAATCCAGCCAGAATGAAGGTTTTGTCCCCATCATAGCAGATTGCCACCTCATCGTCTGCTGCCTCAAAATCCGGCCAGTCTTTTTTCTTTTCATCAAAAACAAAAACAATGTGCGAGTCGGCTGTGGCCTTTTTTACGGGGACAATCTTCATGGGCATTTTCTCCTGAAGGTGCTTTTCAAAAATAACCGGGTGAACGGGCATCGCATGGGCAATTGCCCGGCGTTTTACAGCCTACAAAGCAATCTGTATTGACCTTTTGGTTTGTGGCCGATAATACTGACCCATCATAATCCCTTTATCAAGCCTCGTTTTGAAGCATGGTTTTGCTGCCCTGTTAAAGCAACCGGGGCATTACAGGTTTATATATCTTTCACTTTCCGGCGGCAAAAGCCTTGTGCCGCCAAGATAAGGAATCTGCCATGACGCCCGACAGCTTGCAAGCCCTGGAAAAACTTCGGGACCCATCCATGCTGCAATGGTATGTGGTTCCCCTTTTTGTGCTGGTTATTTACATCTACATAAGCGAGGTGAACAACAAAAACTTGTCTGCGGTTTATCTGGGGCTTGCCTTCTGGGGCGGCGAGTTCATCTGGGAGATGTTCAACGCCTCCATCCTGCATTTTTCGGGCTTTGCGCCCCTTTGGGCCACGCCTGGCGGGGGTTCGGCCTTTATAATCTATGTCGGGCTTAACATAGAGATAGCCCTGTTCTTTTCCATTGCAGCCATAATCATCATAAAAAGCCTGCCCCAGGATAAAAATCTTAAAATCGCGGGAATTTCCAACCGCATTCTTATTCCTGTGGCCTGGGGCCTTTTTTGCGTTTTTGTGGAGGTTCTGCTCAACTTTGCAGGGCTTCTGACATGGAACTGGGCCTTCTGGAAATGGCCCCACATCTGGCTTATTGTTGTGGCCTACTGCACCCCCTGGCTTGCGGTTGCCTGGTGCCACGACAACTTGAGTATGCAGGCCAAAAAAAGGGCGGCCCTTCTTCTGCCTGCGGCTGCTGTTGTATGCCACGCTGTTTTTGCCAATATTTTGAAATGGGTGTGATTTGAACGCATATGCCGCCTTCATATTGTTCTTTCTGCTGGCCGGGTGGCTGGCTGGCCTTGTGGCCGATATCTTAAACCTTGCGTCTGCAAAAACCGGCCTGCCAAAGCAGTTTGAAGATGTATGGGACAGGGATGACTACGCAAGAAGCCAGCAATACCTTGTTGCCAACACCCGGTTTTCTGTAATTGCGGACAGCCTGGGCCTTGCCTGCCTTCTTGTGTTCTGGTTTTTGGGCGGGTTTGGCGCGCTGGATGAGATTGTGCGCTCAGCAGGAATGGGCGAGATAGCCAATGGATTGTTATTTATTGGCATTCTTGCAATTTTGAATGCAATTGTTTCGCTGCCTGCAAATATTTACAAGACATTTGTCATTGAGGAGAAATTCGGCTTCAACAAAACAAGCCCCAAAACCTTTGTTCTTGATCGCATAAAATCCGCAGCCCTTGGTATAATAATCGGCGCACCGCTGCTTGCCGGGGTCATCTGGTTTTTTCTGTACGCCGGTCAAAATGCCTGGCTCTACTGCTGGGGTTTTGCCGCACTTCTCATTGTCCTTCTTCAATGGCTCTCCCCTGCCCTTATTCTGCCGCTCTTTTTCAAGTTCAAGCCTTTGGAGGATTCTGCTCTCAAGGAAAAAATCCTGCAATATGCCAGGGCTGCGGAATATCCCTTGCAGGACATTTTTGTTGTGGATGGCTCCCGGCGCTCCACCAAGGCCAACGCATTTTTCACCGGCTTTGGCAAAAAGCGCAGGATTGCCCTGTTTGACACCCTTTTGGAAAGGCACACGCCTGATGAGCTGGTTGCTGTGCTGGCCCACGAGATAGGCCACTGGAAAAAGCGCCATGTGCAAAAGGGGATGCTGTTTGCCGTGGCGCATATGGGCCTGCTGTTTTATCTTCTGTCCCTTTTCCTTTCCTCCCAGGGCCTTTTTGACGCCTTTTTTGTGGAACAAAAAAGCGTGTATGCAGGCCTTGTGTTCTTTGG
>JASEHB010000300.1 GCA_030018745.1 Desulfatibacillaceae bacterium
TTACTTATCAAGCAGTTAAAGCAGTTTTATAGATGGTTGGGTGTCAAACTTCGGCGCCCCTTTACAATAAGGGTTTGCTGTATATAGCCTTCCCATCCCCCCTGTCGTAAAAATCTTCCAGCACCGTCTCCAGCCTGTATCCGCAGCTCTCATAAAAGGCCCTTGTGCTGGCATACTGGGCGCGCTGGGAGGTATCTGCATAAACCCTTGTGCCGCCTGCCTGCTTTATTTTCTTTTCCGTTTCCAAAAGCAGCCTGCGGCCAAGCCCCCGGCCCTGGAACTCCGGGTGAATGGCAATCCAGTAGAGATCGTGGCTGGAGGCTGTGCCGGGTATGCGCCCATAGCAGGAGTAACCCACAAGCCGCCCGTAATGCTCGGCCATCACAAAATGGTAGCCGCTGGAATCCCCCTTGGCAAGGCGCTCGTCCACAAGCTCCTTGGCAACATCCACCTCCTCATCGGAAAAAAAGCCTGTTATCCTCACCAGCCTGTGAACCTTGCCCGAATCTTCAGGGCTGACCTCATAGCGGAAGCCTACACCGTGGATTCTTTCGCCCTTATCGCGCTTTGTGCCTGCCACGCGGGCCGTAGCTTCCGAAAGCCCCCTGAAAAAGGCCAGGGCGTTTGCCCCCAGGGTTCTTATGTTGTAGCCGCCCTCCTGCACCACCACCACAGGAAGGCCAAGAGCGCCTATGCGCCTGCCGTTTTCCTCAAAGTCTTTGGCAGTTAGCAGCCAGGTGCCGGAGGGGTCCCCTTTGGCTGTGTCCAGGCCCAGGGCCACCACAAGAAACTGGGGGGCGAAGATTTCTATGCGTGCAAGGGCCTTGTCCAGGGCTTCCCGGTAGGTCTTGCCGTCCACCTTTTCGGGCAGGGGCAGGTTGAAGTTGAAGCCCTCGCCGTCACCTTCGCCCTGCTCCTCCTGGGCAAATCCCGAAAAATAGGGGTAGGCGAATGATGGATGCCCGTGGATGGACACGGTGAGAACATCTGCTCGATTGTAGAAGATTTCCTGCTGCCCGTTGCCGTGGTGATAGTCAATGTCCAAAATTGCCACCTTGCCATAGGCAGAAAGGGCCTGGGCGACTATGGCGTTGTTGTTGAGGTAGCAAAATCCTCCGAATGCGCGCTTTTCTGCATGGTGGCCCGGCGGACGCACCAGGGCGTAAGCCACCCTGTTGCCCTTGAGCACCGCATGGGCTGCCGTTAAGGCCGCGTCCGCACCGCTTCTGGCTGCGGGCCAGGCGTTTTTGCTGATGGGCGTAAAGGTGTCTATGCAGTAGTAGCCTGCCAGGACTGACTGCTCTTTGGGCAGGCGGGCCTTGTTCCTTATGGGAAAGATGTAGGGGTAAAGGGATTTGCCTTCAGGCATGGATTCACACGCCTTGCGCAGATAGCGGGTGAAAACGGGATCGTGCACAGCATTGATGGCCTTGTCCGGAAAGGAGCGCACCGGCGTGACGGCAAAAAGGCCCGAAGAATCAAGCTCCTTTTTTATGGCGCTCACCCGCACGGGCGATTCCACATAACCCCGCTCGTGAACATGGTGGATCTGGTGGTGCTCGTTTATGACAAGGGCTATCTGCTCTCTGGAATTAACCTCCACTGCCGGGCGGGTGGCCTCCGGCCTCACATATCGCAAATCCCGCAAACGCACAGGGTCGTCAGCAAAGGACTCCACCACCATCTCAACATATTCAGGCGGGCATATTCCTGCGTATTTTCTCTCAAGTATGGCCCGCACCACCTTGCGGGCAAAGCTTTTACGAAGGGGGTTTTTCTCCTTCAGGGCATCGTAAACAAGATGCGGCATACAGGTGTCGCCCGGTTTTACAGGGGCCTCGTACTTTGTATTCACAACAGGCCTTGCGCCGTATCGCTCGTAAAAGCGCAGGCGGGCGCGGTTTTCCTTTAGTAGCGCCTCATCCGGGCAGGCAATGCGATCATCTGGCAGGCATTCAAAAAAAAGGCCCTTTGCGTTTAGGGCTGCCGCCTCGCTGCGAACCCTGTCGTACAGCGCTCCGCCTATGCCGCCCCCGGCCTTGCCGGAGAGGGTGGCAATCCAATCCAGAAAAACAAAGCCTATTTCCGGCTCGTGGAGCAGAAGGGCAAAGCCCAGCACCCTGCCCTGGAGGGTTTCCGCCACAAGCAGCAGGGAGCGGAAGCGCTGCTTGAAGGGGTTTCTCAACTTGGGGCCTATCTGGGCGATCTCGTTTTCGTCCGCCGCCGGAAAGCGGGTTTTTATTATCTTTTGTATCTGCCCCAAAGTCTGCTTGTTGACCGGGAGCACATCATCATAAATCCGGCGGATGCGAATCATGGCGCAATTTCCTGGGCCAGGGGGGTTAATGCGTTTTTGCAGATGATTGCCACAGCCTGCTCAAAGGAAATCCCTGCCTGCTTTAACGCTGCGGCAAAGCCTGCGTCCGGCGAGAGGCAGGGGTTGGCGTTTATCTCAAGGATAAAGGGCCTGTTTTCTTCATCCACTCTAAAATCCACCCGCGCATAACCAGCCAGGTTAAAGGCCTGCCAGCAGGAAAGGGCCAAGCTTTTTAATGTGTCAAGAAGGCCAGAATCGGCTTTTGGAAAGTCAAAGCTTCTTGGCGTGTGGGAAAACTCGTATGAAGTTTCATCCCACTTGGCCTTGTAATCCACAATCTTTGCCCTGTCCGGGCCATAGCCCTCAAAAATTATTTCCGCAGGGGGCAAAACCATTGGCCTGCCTCCCTCGCTGGCAAGGATTGAAAGATTGAACTCCCTGCCGTCAATGAATTTTTCCGCAAAAAAATCTCCGCCCATTCTGCAATGGGCGTCCTGAAGGCGGGCTGTGATTTCTTTGTGGCCGGAAGGCTCAAAGATGCTGTTTTCATCAAGGCCTATTGAGGCGTGCTCCCACACGGATTTTACTATCCATCTTCCCGGCGAAGGTGCAGCCTGACTTGCGCCAAAGGCCAGGGCCGATGAAGGAAAAGGTCCGGCCCAGTCGGGTGTCGGGAGGTTTTTTGCATTCAGAATGCTTTTGGCTGCAACCTTGCTGGAAGTAAGCATCATTGCCTCTGCCCCTGCTCCGGTGAAGGCCAGTTTTTTGGCCTCAAGGAAAAAGGGGAAGAGGTGGATGAGCCGTCCGCTTCCCTCAAGGGATTCCACAAGGTTAAAGACAATATCTGCGCCAAAGCCCCTTATTTGGTCAAGCGTGGCTCCAAAATCGCTTGAAAGAGCCAGTATGCAGGCCTTGTGGCCCAGGCTGGCAAGGGCCCTTGAAACAGTATGCGCCTGGATTATGGCATCAGCCTGATCTGCCGGGCTGTTTGCCGCAACAGCATCGTGAACCACGGCTATGCGCATGGAACCCTGCCCCCCATGCGTGTTTTGGCAGAATCCATTATGCGGGCGATGAGGCTTTTGTAGCTTATGCCCGAAAGGTTGCAGATGATGGGAAGATCCGAATGCTCCGGGTGGATACCGGCCAAGGGGTTCACTTCCATGAAAAGCGCTTGGCCGTCTTTGTCGCAACGGATGTCCACCCGGCCCGCATCGCGGCAGCCTAGAGCCTTCCATGCAGCAAGAGACACCGCATGGGCCTCTGCTGCAACGGGGTCCTGCTCCGGCTGGGTGAGGCGGTATTCCACAAGCTCCTCGCAGTTTTCCTTGTTTTCATAGGAATAGACCCCCTGCTGGGCGTTTTCTTTGAGATGCACCTCCATGCCGCCTAAAACCATTGCCTTTTTGCCTGTTCCCACTATGGCCACAGTAAACTCCCTTCCCGGAAGATAAGGCTCCACAAGAACCGGCTGGGAGTAGGCATCAATAAGCCCGGCGCAGGCTTTGGGTAGATCCGCCCGGCTTCGCACAATGGAGTTGGGGGTTATGCCCTTGCCGGTGCCTTCTGCCACAGGCTTTACAAAAAACGGTGGTTCAAAGGGTACGGCAAGGGCCTGCTCTGCCTCGCTGACCACAAAAAAGTCGCTTGTGGGCACGCCGCAATCCCTTATCACGCTTTTTGTCATGCCCTTGTGCAGGGTAAGGCTCATCACAAGCGGGCCTGAAAAGGTGTAGGGAATCCGGTAAAGATCCAGAATGGCAGGCACCTGGGCCTCCCGGCCAATGCCGTCCATGCCTTCGGCAATGTTGAAAACCAAGTCCCAGCGCTGGCCCTTGCCAAGGGCCTGCACCAATTGGCGG
>JASEHB010000301.1 GCA_030018745.1 Desulfatibacillaceae bacterium
TGCGGCATCTGCAACAACTACCTGGAGGCCGCCTTCACGGGCGAAGGGGTGGGAACCTGCACAATTTTAAAGCTGGGTTCCGATATTCTTGCCAGTCCGCCGGTTTTTGTCTTTGAGGGCGAAAACGGCTACCGCACCATGAACCTGCGCGATGCAGCCGCCTGCATCCACTACAGCAAAATGGAGTTTGTGGACAAAGACGGCACAGAGTGCAATGACCCCAAATACCGCCGCTCCATGCGCCAGATGCAGGACCTGTGAGACTGCCATGTATCGAGAAAGCGCATTGCTGACAAGTTCCTTCCCCCAGGCTTTGGGCGACATCCCCCCGTTGCCCCAAAACCCTGGACGCTGCCGGGAAGATGCCCGTGGCCCGGAGTCCGGTTCACGGGGCCTTGCCATTCCTTATGCCCCTCAAACAACCTGCGCAATGCCCTGTCCGACAGCAGGTCATGCGTCCCTTATCTCCCTGTTTCTGCATATGCGCAAGGCCGGAATAATCATGCCGACCCATCTGCGAAAATGTGCCGAGTGTCCGGTGCGCCCCCTGCCAGGCGCCTCCTGCCGGGCCTGACAGGGCGGATAAGGATAAGGAAGTGGGACAGGAGCAAAAGAAAGGCAGGGCAAGGGGTAATTGGAGCGGGGAGGTCTGGCAAAAAAGCCTCCCCGCTCCACCTGCCCTGATGTTTTTTTGCCTGATAAGGGGGCTGATTGCCACCGGAAAAGAAGGCTTGCTCTGCTGAATGGATTTGGCAGGGGATGTGGCGTTTGCCTGTTGAGCACAAGGCTGGCCAGTGCAGATTTTTTAAAGACCTGCAAAAAATCTTGCAAAAAGGCCTGCCCACAGGTAAAAAAATTTCCGTCACCCTTTAAAATTGCGTGCAAGACAGGGAGGTTTTCATGAATCCTCCCTGTTTGAATATGACGGCCTTTAGCTTTTTACATCCGCCCCGGAAAAAAGCCGGGGGAATTGTCAACTTATTCATAAGGAGAGAATAAATGAGCGCACGCTGGGATGTTAGCCGTGTGATCGCCAAAAGAAATTCACTCACTCCCGACAAGGCTGCCCTCATCTTTGAGGACAAGCCCGTCACTTACAATCAGATATGGCAGGGATCCAACCGCTTTGCCCGCTTTCTTATGGAAAAGGGCATGAAAAAGGGCGATCGCCTGTGCATTGTGGCCCTAAACTGCCCGGAGTTTCTGGAGGCCTATTTCGGAGCTGCCAAGCTGGGGCTGGTCTTTGTGCCATTGAACTGGCGGCTGGAAGGCCCGGAGCTGGAGTACCAGATAAACGACTGCGGCGCCAAGATGCTGCTTTTTCAGGACGCCTTCACCCCCAACATCGAAAAAATCAAAAACTCCATCTGCGTTGACGCAGACAAATTTGTTTTCATGGACGGCCCCATGCCCGGCCTTGTGCCTGTGCCCGACTGGGTGAGCGAGTACAAGAATGTGGTCAACACCCTTTCAGGAGATTACCTTGATGCCCCGGAGCCAGTCACCCTGGATGACCCCTTGGCCATTGTCTACACTTCAGGGGTCACGGGCAACCCCAAGGGAGCAGTGCTTTCCCACGGCCAGACCTACTTCAAAATCTTCCAGATAGCCCTCTACACGGGCGGCAACCCGGATGATGTTGTCCTGGCCCAGCTTCCCCTTTTCCATTCGGGCGGGCTTTTCATTGTTGCAACACCTGCTCTTATGGGCGGGGCCACCATTGTCATGCGTGCCGGTTTTGACCCCAACCTCTTTGCCGAGGACATAGAAAAATACAAGGCCAATGTGGTTTTTGCCCTCACCACCATGTGGCGCTTCATTTTGGACAGCGGCAAGCTTGACACGGTGAAGGTCTCTTCGGTGCACACGGTTGTGGGCGGCGGAGAAAGGACCCCCCCAAGCCTTTTCACTGATCTTGGCAAGCGCGGCCTTTTCCTCCAGCAGGGTTTCGGCCAGACAGAATGCTCTGCCATGACCGTCATGCCAAAGCCCGACATTCAGCGCAAGCTTGGCTCTGTGGGCAAGCCTGGCGCATTTGTGGACATCTGGATTGAGGATGAGCGCGGCAACAAGCTGCCCCCAAACACCATAGGCGAAATAATGGCCCAAGGCCCCACCGTGATGAGCGAGTACTGGAATTTGCCCGAAAAAACCAAAGAGGCCCTAAATAATGGCGTGCTCAAAACCGGAGACCTGGGCTATCTGGATGATGAGGGCTTCCTCTACATTGTTGACCGCTCCAAGGATATGTACCGCTCCGGCGCGGAAAATGTATATCCTGCTGAAGTGGAAAAGGTCATCGCCAGCCACCCCAAAATCGCCAATGCAGCCATAATCGGCATACCGGACGACAAATGGGGCGAAACCGGCATGGCCTTTATCCTGCCCATGATGGGCCAGACAGTGACCGAAGAGGAGGTTCGGGCACACCTTGAAGGCAAGGTAGCCAAGTTCAAGCGGCCAAAGTACATTGTATTTGTCAGCGAACTTCCCTACACCGCCACCATGAAAATACGCAAAGCCGCCTTGAAGAAGGAATACAAGAACTATCTCAAATAAGGGTTGCCAGGGGGAAATGCTCAAACAAGATTTCCCCCTTCCGCTGCTTTTTGGCTGACGCCTCTTTTTTGTTGCATTTTATACCGTTTCGGTCAAAAAAACTGGCAGGGTTGCGTCAAGCGCCCTGCCATCCTTTAAACTGCGCCTGCAAAAATAATTTTTTTCTCGCCGGGCGCCTTCTTTGCAATGGAGGGTTTTTAATGAGAAGAGTCAATGTTATCGGAGTGGGAATGACCAAGTTCACCACGCCCAAGGCCGGAATTCCCTACTCTGTGATGGGCAAAGAGGCTGTGGCCGATGCTCTCAAGGACTCCGGTGTGGACTACAAGCAGATTCAGCAGGCCTACACCGGCTGGGTTTATGCAGACAGTTGCGCTGGCGAGCAGGTGCTTTACGAATTTGGCATGACCGGCATTCCCATATTCAATGTGAACAACAATTGCTCCACAGGCTCCAACGCCCTTTTCCTTGCCCGCCAGGCCGTTGCGGCAGGCATTGTGGACTGCGCCCTGGCTCTTGGCTTTGAGCAGATGACCCCCGGCGCGCTGGGCCTTACCTTCCCGGACAGGCCCTTCCCCATGCAGAAATTCTTTGAAAAGCTCTTCGAGTTCCAGCCCCCCAAGGCAGGCTCGGCCCCGGCCGCCATGCTATTTGGCGGCGCAGGCATGGAGTACCAGCAAAAATACGGCATAAAGGATGAGGTTTTCGGCCAGATTTCCGTGAAAGCCAGAAAACACGCCCAGCACAATGAAAGGGCGGTTTTCCGGGATCTTCTCACCCTTGAGGAGATTATGGCAGCCCCCCACCAGTACGGCCCCCTCACCCGCTATCAGTGCTGCCCGCCAACCTGCGGCGCTGCTGCGGCAGTGGTCTGCTCGGATGAGTTTGCCGCAAAAATGGGCATCTCCAACCCTGTTTACATTGCGGCCCAGGCTCTCAACTCGGACTTTTCCAGCACCTTTGAGGGCGCAAGCCCCATGAGGATAGTGGGCTACGATATGACCCGCGATGCAGCAGACAAAGTTTACGAGGAAGCCGGCCTTGGCCCGGATGACATTGATGTTGTTGAGCTTCACGACTGCTTTACGGCAAACGAGCTTATAACCTACGAGGGCCTTCGCCTCACGCCGGAAGGCACGGCGGAAAAGTTCATCGCTGACGGCGACAACACCTATGGCGGCAAGTTTGTGACCAACCCCTCCGGCGGCCTGCTCTCCAAGGGGCACCCCCTGGGGGCCACGGGCCTTGCCCAGTGCGCAGAACTCACCTGGCAGCTTCGCGGCCAGTGCGGCGTGCGCCAGGTTGAAGGCGCCAAGGTCGGCCTGCAGCACAACATAGGCCTTGGCGGCTGCTGCGTTGTCACCATGTACCGGAAAGACTGATTAGGCAGAAAAAAAACAGGTAGTTTAGGGCAAAAAAATGCGGGGAAAGCTTTTTAAAGGCTTTCCCCGCAGTGCTTCTATGGCGCAGTTTGCTACCAGCAAAAACTGAATTATGCCTGCGCCCTGCCATCCAGGCTATGCTTCCGGCTTGCTCAACGCCTGGGCCTGTTGAGAGCGATACCTTTCAACCTTGGGGTCCATAACCGCCCGCCACAGGGGCGGAACAGCGGCAAG
>JASEHB010000302.1:0-1086 GCA_030018745.1 Desulfatibacillaceae bacterium
TATCTTTGCGGTTTTCCATTTTTATTCTCCTTTTTTATTCGCAGCAGCCAAACAAAACCCAGGCTCCCCTGCAATTCGGGCTGCATGTGCTGAAGAAAAGCATTCTCTCGGTGATGACCTCGTCCAGGCTATCTTTTTCCGTAAGCTGCAATCCCTTGGCTTGATCATAGGCTGTCTGGCTTTGCACATTGATACCCTTGCGTAGCTTTGCAACTTTGGCAGAGTCTTCCACGAACAGCCGGAGCAAGTTTTCAAGCTGGTAATGCCACAAAAGCACACCCCTTGATTCCTTGAGCATGTTGTTGACGATGCCTATGGATGAAAAGGGCAGCCGGTTGGGGTCATAGCGGTGGTGAAGCCGGGTTGAGTTGAAGTGGAAAAAATCCAGCAGGAACACCAAATCCATAAAACTTCTTGGGGGATGGCGCATTATGAAGTTTCTAAAATCTCCCATATAGCCGGTTTTCCAGCCCCTTGGCAGGGTGTTGGCTACATGGCCAAGAACAAGCTTTGGCTTTGCTCCGGCCAAATAGACTGCATAGGCATATTGAAGTTTATCCAGGGCGTTGATCCCCGGGAACAGCGCATTGGCCAGTTCCGGCTCCCTGCTCACCTCAAAAACCCTTTCTTTTATTTTGTTCAGGTTCTTCATTGTGTTTGCCGCTCCTTTCTTTCCTCCAAATAGTCCACAGAGCAGCCGGAAAGGCCTATTTGCCAGGGATCAAGCTTGCGGTTTGCGGAAAAGCCGTTATTGCGCCAGGCACCGCCAGCAATGACGGAAGGGTGGTGTTTGTGGTCAAACTTGATGAATTCTCCGCAGATAAACTGCCAGAGGGCTTCTCCGGCTTCAGGGTAGCCGTGGACACGCTCAATCCTTTCCCATTCAGGCAAAACCATGCGGTAAATGCCCACAAGCGATTCCCCCTGGTGCTGTGCAGCGGCAAATATGGCCTTAATCTGCTCTTTCAGGGCTTTTTCGCCGGTAATTCCGCTCTGTTGCATGTGCTCAAAGCATGTTTTTTCAAAATCGGTCATGGCGCAAACTCCTTTCAATGTGGTTGATCACTGGCTGATTGACGGTTTTCC
>JASEHB010000302.1:1096-2324 GCA_030018745.1 Desulfatibacillaceae bacterium
GACAAGACTGCTCAAACATCCCTTTTGAAGCTTGGAATGAGGGTGTTGGCGAAAACTTCAGAAACAAAAAAACTCAACTGGCCTTCTGTATGTCTTTGGGGCTGGTTAAGCGGTTATTTTGGTGTTGCAGGATGAGGTTGAGCACCTTCTCGGTTTCAGCCATGACCCTCAAACAAGCACTGTGAGGGGTCAGTTGAAGCTTTTCCGCATACCTTTTTATGTAGCGATACGAGTTGCCCATTGTGTCCGAGGTCTTGCCAGCCAGCCTGCATAGGGCTTGGGCGGACAGTTCTGCAACGATTTCCTGTACTGGGTCCTGGCCGCCTTTTATGCCGCCGTTCAGGCGATCGTGGGCTGCATGGGCAAGTTCATGGAAAAAGATTGCCTCATGTGCTGTGGCCAAAGCGATTTGCCGATTGTTATGGGAATAATAGCCGTAATATTTGAAGTCGCCGGGGATGGCCTTTACGGAAATACCCCATTCTGCCGCCCTATCCATAAGCGGCAGGTCCGGCAACTCAACCTGCTGGTAGTCCAAAGGCTCGCCACTGGTGTCTTCAAGCCGGAATACGGCCTTGCAGCCAAATCCGGTAAGGATGTGCGCCTTTTCGCCGTTTTCTTCCTCTATACTCCTGAAAAAAGGCACCAGTATGAAAACGGCTTTGGCTCCTTTTTGCACATGCCGGTTTGCTTCCTGCCATTGCCGAAAGCCCCTGGCGTCCGCCGTGCCTGCCAGGAACATGAGAGTGCGGTTTAGCAATGACCATTTTGCACTTGGTATGTTGGCACGGGGGAACATTGACAGGGCTATTGCTTCGGGTATGTCCCCTGTCTCGAACTGGTTAAGGATGGTCTCAATCACTGATTTCACCTTGTCATTCATGGTCTTTTCTCCTTTCTGCCCTGTTTTGGGCGCACGAATCCGCCTGCGCTGTTTTCAGCGCCAAAAAAGCTCCTGCTGTTACTCCTTTGGTCAGCCGGTTGTTATTTGCGGGAGATGAAAAAGGTTGGAGTCGGAACGATGAAGGTTGTGTGCTCTGCGCTATGCTGGGCAGTTGTGCAGCACCTTCGGACAATGATTTTTCGGTTTGATGAATCGAAAAGAACCATTCGCTTTTCGCTGGCACCAGAAACAACCGTCCAGTGGCCCAAACAATAATCCCAGTTAGTGTAGTAACTTAAGATTACTGAACGGTTTTGGGCACCATCCAAAAAGTATTTGCAGGCA
>JASEHB010000302.1:2334-4165 GCA_030018745.1 Desulfatibacillaceae bacterium
CTCATCAATGGGGATGTTTTTGGCCCTGCAGAATGGCCTTGAGTAGCGGATTGGCAAAACGGGCATGATTACATCCCGCAAAAGGGCAATCATGATATTCTGGCCAAAACCGTAGCAGACTACTTCCGGCAAGCTGCATTTGCTTTCAATCTTCCTGATGCAGGAGTGAAAAAGCTCGGAAGATTTCGGAAGTCTCATCTCGCCAACAACCAGGCGAGAGGCGTTTATGACCGAATACAGCCCGCAAAGCCCATCCAAATCACCCTGGCGGTAAGAATGCATGGCGAGCCTCATTTAATCCGTATGGCGGGGATTTGGGATGCTTTTCGTATTGTCCAGGCGTCCTCGGTCTCGCAGTCCACTTCCAAAAACCCCACTTTTACGGCCTTGAGTTCGGAAAAGCTCACATATCCCCATTCCGCATTGTCATAATCCCCGTTGAGTACCGCATATCCAAAAAACAAATCCTCTCCATCGTATTCGGCAATAAACCAGTCGCATCCGCCAATGAAGAAATGAAGATGGATTAGCTTGTCCGGCAGCGGCACATTTTCTGTTTCGTAAAGCCTTGGGATGCGATCAAGTCTTTCTTTTGACGGTTCATTCCACATGGTTTTGGCTCCTTTCGTGTTTGGGCATGGCCCGGATTAGCGTCTCCGGCTTCGTGTAACGGCCAAAGACAGGGTTTTGTGAACAAACATGACCAAATGGTGTCGCACCGGGGGTTTTAAGGCTTTCCGGCGCAACTGAAGCGTTATGCGGCATTGGGAAGCCGCTTTGTGGGAAGGGGTTGAAGCAATGGGGTGGTTTGAATGCGGGGGTTTAGCGGTTAAAAAAGGCCCATCCTTACATAATGGTCTTCATCTTCAGGGAAGGGGTGCTCGTCCTCCCTCCAGCCTTCTTCCATGAGGTCGGACATTATGTGGCGGCGGGCCACCTGTCCGGCATCGGGTCCAAAAAGCAAAACAGCCTGCCGAATACCGGCCTTGTGATGACGGATTCGTCTGTGGCGCATTCCGTATTGTTGGGAGCCCATAAATTCGTCAAGCCATCGGTGAACATACTCGTATCGGTCGCCAAACAGCTTTAAGGATTCCTGGCAATGCTGTTCAAAAGTCATTTTCTGTTGCTCCTTGTGTTTCGGGTTTTAGCCAAGAATGGCATCAGCAAGCGCCTGGTTGGTTTCAGGCAGCACATCTGCATACAGGCTT
This sequence comes from Desulfatibacillaceae bacterium, assembly GCA_030018745.1. Classification (GTDB taxonomy): domain Bacteria; phylum Desulfobacterota; class Desulfobacteria; order Desulfobacterales; family Desulfatibacillaceae; genus JAGVAW01. Next base: position 3,546 of record JASEHB010000302.1, read on the forward strand.
GTCATATTGAGCGATGCATGCCCCAACTGCTTTTGGACAAAGCGGAGATTGTTGGTTTTTGACAGAAGGATTGTGGCGTAGGTATGCCGACAGGAATGGATGGAATAGCGCTCCGGCAGACAGGCTTCCTGAAGCGCTCTTTTGAAGCTCAACTGCAAGGCAGTGGTGGTGTAGTGTTGTCCGTCACGGCCCAGAAAAAACGGAGCAGCCTCGTCCACAGACTCGCCCCATGCCTGATATTTGGTTTTGATATGGCTTTTGAGATGCCGGACAAGCTCCTTGTCCAGATAGACTTCACGCCTTCGGCCTCCCTTGCCGTTTTGGACAATCAGGCAAGTGGCTTTGCCGTTGATGTGGAGGTCGCCTATTTTTAGGGCGGCGATTTCGCTTACACGCAAGCCGCTGTAGATAGCAAGGTGAACCAGCATGTAGCGCTTGACCCAAGTCTGGCGTCCCTTGGCAGTATCCACTATGGAGCGTGCTTCGCAAACGGAAAGGAGAGTCCGGACCTCGCCAGGGGACATGAACTTGTCCCGTGTGATGGTGTAGCCACGCATGGCTCGGTCCTCTCTATTTTGGCTGGCACGGCTTTTAGCAAAAAATACGCAAGCCGCTTATTT
>JASEHB010000303.1 GCA_030018745.1 Desulfatibacillaceae bacterium
GCAAAAAAGGATGCGCCAATGTTAAAGCAGCAGGCTCAACGGGAAATTGACCCTTTTTTGATTAAATCCAGACAGGAAGCTTCTGACAGGGGGAAAAATGAGCGCCAAAAAAAATTTGCCCCAGGAAATGGACAGGTGCCAGGTTCGCTGCATCCATGTTGACAGGGTGGAAAGGGCGCGCCAAACGGCTGCCCTGCCGGAGGAGGTCGGGAAGATGGCAGGCATTTTCGGGGCCATTGCCGACCCCACCCGCCTGAAAATGTTGCTTGCCCTGCAAAATGAGCCCATGTGCGTGTGCGATCTGGCTGCTTTTCTGGAAATCAGCGAATCCGCTGCAAGCCACCAGCTCCGGCGGCTTAAAGATCGCAGCCTGGTAAAGGCCAGGCGGGAAGGCCAGATTCTCTACTACAGCCTGGATGACAACCATGTGCGCCATCTGCTTGAAACCGGCCTGGCCCACGCCAGGGAATGACAGCCGCCGCCTTCCCGCTTTGGGACCGGGCGCGTTGGGCAAAAGGACTTTTCTTGATGGCCATTATACTTGATGTTTTTGCAAATGCTTTCAGCCTGCTGCTGGAGTCATCCGTCTATATTCTGATGGGCCTTCTGGTTGCCGGAATGCTGCGGGTGTTTTTTGACCCGGCATTTGTTTCCAAACACCTGGGAGCAGGCTCCGGCCGCTTCAAGGCCGTGTTCAAGGCAGCCATTTTGGGCATTCCCCTGCCTCTTTGCTCCTGCGGGGTTCTGCCTGTTGCGGTTTCCTTAAAAAAACAGGGGGCAGATAACGGCGCGCTCACAAGCTTTCTCATCTCCACGCCGGAATCGGGAGCCGACTCCATTGCAGCGACATACGCCCTTATGGACCCGGTGATGACCGTTGCCCGCCCTCTGGCAGCCTTTATCACGGCCATAGGTGCAGGGATTGCGGAAATTGTGCTGGGCAGATCCTCCGGGCAGCAAACTGTTGCTGCTCTGCCGGATCTCTCCTGCCCTGTGGACGGCTGCTGCGACGGCATTGACTGCGATCCGGCCATCCACAGAAATCATCACAGCTTCATGGAGAAAACCAAAGCAGGTTTTGGTTTTGCCTTTGGGGATGTGTGGGCGGACATGGCAGGGTGGTTCTTTGCAGGCATTTTGTTTGCCGGAATTGTTATGGCCCTTGTGCCGGAAGACTTTTTTGCCAACTATCTGGGCGGCGGAATTCTATCCATGCTGGTAATGCTTGCTATCGGCATACCGATTTATATATGCGCCACAGCCTCCACCCCTGTTGCCGCAGCCTTTGTGATGATGGGGGTAAGCCCTGGGGCCGCGCTTGTCTTTCTTCTTTCCGGCCCGGCCACAAATGTTACAACCCTCACGGTGCTTACAGGGGTGCTTGGCAAAAGGGCTGCTGCCATTTATCTGGCATCAATAGCCTTTTTTGCCGTTGCTTTGGGGCTTGCCCTGGATGCGGTTTACGCTGCCTTTGGATTGAGCGCCAAGGCACTTTCCGGTCAGGCCGGGGAGTTTATGCCTTTGTGGCTCAAATGGGCCGGGCTGTTTGTGCTGGCAGGCATTTCCGCAGGCCCTGTTTACCGCGCTATTGCAAGGCGGTTTGCGCCTAAAAAGTCACAAAATTCCTGTTCTGCGGATTTGCCGGGCTGCGGCTGCTCGCACGACTCGTGCAAGGACAGAAAGGGACTTTGACGCAAGGCAAACCGTTGAGTGAACCTTTTGCTGCACGCAATAACCACTCAACATGCATCTCCCTGCAAAAAAATAGGCTCTGAGCTTGTTTTTTTTGCTATTATAAAAAGATATGCCTTCATTTAAGGGGGCCTTTTTAAGATTACCGGGCGACTCAACAGGTTTTGTAAAATTATAAGCAGCGTTCCATAAAGGTAAGTTTTTATGCCAGAAAAAGCAGGAACCTTTTTCCGCCCATGCTCGTTCTGCGAATCTGCATGCGGCCTTGTGATCAAGACTGACGGCTCTCGCGTGCTCTCCATAGCAGGTGACAAACAAGACCCCCACAGCAAAGGGCATATCTGCCCCAAGGCAAGGGCGCTAAAGTACCTGCATGAAGACCCGGACAGGCTTAAAACCCCTGTGCTCAAAACCGGCAGCGGCTGGAAGCCCATAGGCTGGGACGAGGCCCTGGACAGGTCTGCCGCGCTGATAAGGAAAATTCAGAAGGCGCACGGCAAGGATTCTGTGGCCCTTTACTTTGGCAATCCCAATGCCTATTCGCATGGCTTTCTTCTCTCCATATTGCCCTTTATCTTTGCGCTGGGTTCGCGCAACCGCTACTCATCCACAAGTGTTGACCAGCTTCCCACAATGGTTGCCGCCTACCTTGTGTTCGGCCATCAGGCAATGGTCCCCGTGCCGGACCTTGACCGCACAAGCCATTTTCTTGTTTTTGGCAGCAACCTTCTTGTTTCCCAGGGCAGCATGATGTCTGTGGGCAATATGGCAGACAGGCTTTCTGGCTTGAAGGCGCGCGGAGGCAGGCTCATAACAGTTGACCCAAGGCGCCATAAAACCGCCAGGGCCGCGGATCAGCATGTGTTTATCCGCCCTGGGACCGATGCCCTGCTGCTTCTTGCCATGATAAACACTCTTTTTGTTGAGGGGCTTGTTAAACCTGGAAAGCTTTTTCCCCACATGAAGGGCATGGAAAAGCTTCGGCTGGCTGCAATGGGCTTTCCTGCAAAGGCGGTTGCGCCTGTTACCGGCGTGGCGGAAGAAACAATCCGGCAACTGGCGCGCGAGTTTGCCCTGGCCCCCGCAGCCGCCTGTTACGGCCGAATGGGTATATGCGCCCAGCTTTTTGGCGGGCTTACCAACTGGCTTGTTTTTGCGTTGAACCTTCTCACGGGCAATGTGGACAGGCCCGGAGGCCTGATGTTTGCCAGGCCTGTTGTTGATGCGGTTCCCCTAATTGCCAAGGTTGGGGCTTCAGGCAGCCTGAACCGCTACAAAAGCCGGGTTTCCGGTTTGCCGGAATTTTCCGGCGAGCTGCCTGCTGCTGCACTGTATGACGAGATTCTGACACCGGGCAAGGGCCAGGTTAAGGGGCTTGTAACAATAGGAACCAACATGGGCCTTTCATCACCGGACACAAGGCGGGTGGAAAAGGCCTTAAGCTCGCTGACAGGCATGATCAGCCTGGATTACTACGCCAATGAAACCACCCGCCATGCAACAGTTATCCTGCCCATTTCAACCCCTCTGGAGCACGAGGTCTTTCATCTGGCCACAGAGGCCCTGATGGTGCGAAACAAGGCCAAGTTCGGGGATGCGGTTTTTGACTGCCCGGAAAACGCCCGCCACGACTGGCAGATCATCTTCGGCCTTGCCGCAAGGCTTAAAGGCATTCCGGCAGCCGATTTCTTTGCCGGGCTTGGCCATCCAAGCCGGTTGCTGGATATCCTCATCCGCACAGGGCCTTACGGGGCCGGGTTAAACCTGCGCGGCAAGGGCCTTACCCTTGACAAGCTTCGCAAGTCCCCCCACGGCATTGATCTTGGCCCACTTGTCCCCTGCCTGCCCGAAAGGCTCTACGCGCCTGACAAAAAGATAGATCTTGCCCCCCAGCCCTGCCTGGATGACCTTGACCGCCTGAAGGAGCATTTCTTTGGAAGGGATTCTGCGCAAAAACCCGGCGAATTGCAGCTTGTGGGCCGCAGGACGCATAAATCCATGAACTGGTGGCTGCACAATTACCCGAAGCTGATGGTAAACAACCCTTTTGAGGCGCTGATGCACCCGGAGGATGCAAAGGAGCGAGGAATATCTGACGGGGATATGGTAAGGGTTTCATCGGACTGCGGCCAGTTTGAGGTGCAGGCAGGGCTGACCCATGACATCATGCCCTCGGTAATAAGCATCCCCCACGGCTGGGGCCACAACAGGCCCGGAGCAAGGCTCTCTGTTGCCGGCCAGCACGCCGGAGCCTGCATAAACGAGGTTACAAGCCTTTTGGCTGTTGATAAAATGTGCGGCATGGCGGCCCTAAACGGCCAATGGGTGAAGGTGGGAAAGGCTGGGTGATGCTGTGGAGGGATTGTACCCCGCCTTGGCGCGGATGGCGGGCAAGCAAGGCTTTGACGGATATTGCCGGTGTGCGCGGCAGTCTTATGGCGGGCTTTTTTAAAAGCCCGCATAAGCCCCCC
>JASEHB010000304.1 GCA_030018745.1 Desulfatibacillaceae bacterium
CGTTTGACTTGGCAACTCGTTCATTAGGCCAACCCAGTGCGTCACCAAAAGCAGCCCCAAGCATGGCTCCGACACCTTTGCTTGTTTTTAGCCTTATTGTGTTGTTATCGGCCATGTAGACCTCCGTTTTCGTATAGCGTTTCCGTCGCTCGGACTCCGCGTTGAATCAACCGCGAGAGCGATGTCTTATTGAAGAAGTCCGGAGCGATGTAAATTGGTTTATCGAGAGTGATTCCTTGGAGTTCCAACCTGCATATTTCCCGATGAGCCTGTTCTTCTGTATGAACTGCGATACCGATAATTGAATCAAGTGGAATCGGGTCGTTAAGAAGAACTTCTGCCTGAATATCGGTTGGTGCAGCAAGAAGATGACTAGAGGGACGGGAAAAACTAATGCCAGGGGATCTATCAGCATAAAGTGATCGAAATCCGTTTATCCCTGTTTGGATATGAGCACCACGAGACCGGGCGGCATTGCACGGGCAAAAGCAAGTATCAGGGTACCACAGGTATCTGCGCTTGATCATCAACACTACCCAGTCCTTGAACAAGTGGTCTTGTTCCCGGACCTTCGCGAAGTAGTAGGTGTTCGGATATTCGATAGAGCAGCAAATCAGATCATCCCGTCCGTCATATCTGTCTGGGTCGGTCGGATTATGCGGCATATCATGCTGCTGAAGCGTCCTCTTTGAACAAAGCCCGAGAGGATCATCAAAAATATGAGCGAGGTTTCTTGACTGCGTAAAATGGCAGATCCGAGTGATCCCACGTTTGACGCACTCCTGTTGAATCAATTTCATGTATTGACCCTCTGGTAGAGTGATTCGTCAACGGGTAGCAGTGATGTGAGCTCCCCACTGTATAGCAGGATCAAGCTCGTTTTTGCTCTCGTTACCGCTACATAGAGAAGTCTGCCATCATGAGTAAAACCATCCTCTTCCCCGTGAGAGGCTATATAGTCCGGATCGGGTAGATTGTCCGCATCCAAGAAGGGAAGTATCACAACATCAAATTCAAGCCCCTTAGCCGCATGATAAGTACCATGGTAAATTCCGGGTCCGTCATTCCATACCTGAAGGTCGCGGTGCAATCGGGTAGCGTTTGCGCCCAGGGCGGCCAGGGCGGAGATAAAGATACTCTCCTGGGATCTGTCTTTTACAAGGATGGCAACACTCTGGGTTTTCCCAGCGCCTCTTGCTGCCCGTAGTGCGATTTGAATTTGCTGATCCTTATCAATGCACTCGACCAAGGTAGGCAACGCACCGTCGGCCCTTGGCGATGTGGGTTCAACCAAATCAGGAATGTCCTGAAAAAAGGGCATCCTGGAAATGGCCAGCCCCAATTGAGCGATCTGTTTTGTATTTCGGTAGTTTTCTTTGAAGAACCACTGTTGAGGGATATTCAGTCCTGCAGAGCGCCAGCTCATCCGTTGTCCGTAGATTTGCTGAGCAACATCCCCGAAAAACGAAAGTGAACCGCCCTCGGGGATTGCTGCCGCCAGCGAGCGAATCATCTCTGGGGAAAAGTCTTGTCCTTCATCAACGATTATGTGCTTATAAAAACGGGCCGAGGAATCCTCTTCGAACTCTTTTCGCACAGCAATAGCGATGTCATCCCAGTCATACAATTTTCCGGCGGCAGTTCGAATCTCGAGATACTTGTTGAGAATCTCGTACATAAATGGCCTAAGCTTGCGGGAAAGATTTGTGCCGATACGCCCAACGCGCTCCACTTCAACATATTCTTCCAGGGAAGTGATCCCATGGCTGAAGATCCACTGAATTTCGTCCGAGAAAAATTCGAGGGGTCTCTTAAAGAATTTTGACGGTTTGTAGCCGGATTCGACTGCTTCAACTGCTTGGGAAATGAAAGCGTTTCTGTAGGCAGGATCGCAAATGCAATCCCTACTCATTTTGCCACGGTTGTTGAGATAGCCTCGTGCGAATGTATGGTAGGTTTCAACCTTGACATTCTGTAACGCAAGGGATTTGAGATACTTAAGATAGGTGACAAGCGTTTTGTTAAATGTCAGAAGCAGCGTCCTTCCTGCGTGTGGCATCGACGGCTCGGACAGATAAGCAGCCCGATAGAGCGCGAGTGTCGTCTTACCACTTCCAGCAGTTCCGAGCACGGCAGTGTGCCCCGCTGAAGGCATATACAACACCTCGCGCTGTTTCTTTATTGGCTTTGGCAGATTTCTAATCATTACTTGCAATCTCTTTATTGATTTTATCTGTCCTCAGGTTATCAAATCCTGAATCCGCATCATAAAGTCGCCGACATTGGCGCCGTATTCGGGTGAGCCTTCCACGGACAGGTGGCCCTGGCGCACGGCTGTCACCATGTCTATATCGTTCATCACTATGGGGAAGGCTCCTTCCACGCCGTTGAAGCGCATGTGCAAAAAAGGCCGGCGTTTGGTATATGTGCCGCGTCCGGCCTTGGTTTTGCCTGCCTTCACGCGCAGGTAGGCGGCTATGTCGTCATCAACTGTAATCTGGTAGATTCGTTCGGGCTGGCGGCTTGTCCATTTGACCATTTCCGGGTCGCCGCCCTTGTTGTACTGGGAAAGGGCCGTGGTTATCATGTAGAAGGTCATCTTCACCTTCAGGCGGCGTTTTGCAGGGTCTTTTGGCCGGGCGTTTGGCATGAGAATCATAAGGCCCATGAGCAGCGAAAAGACCTTTATGAGAAGGCCCGGCTTTGAAAGGCCGCTAATCCAGGGTATGGCTGGCCTGCCTGCGAACATGGCGTTCATGCGGGAGACATTGCGGAACACAAAGCTTATGTCCGGGCTGTTGCAGATGCCCTGCTCCACGCGGAAGTCGCCGTTTTCAAACACAAGGCAGGCCCCCACATCCGCCGGGTTGTTTTTGGCAAGGAACTGAACCTTTGCATTTACCTTTGCAAAGCGTTTTTTGAATGCAGGGTCTTCGGTGAGCAGAACCTTTATGACAGGCAGCACGGCCCGCAGGAATATGCGCGCTGCCAGAAGCTCCCTTTGAGTTGCCTGTGCCATTTTTCCCTCTTTGCAGCTTTTTTGTTAAAGGCCTTTAAAGGTTCGGGCAGGGTTTAAACCTCGTCCTCCCAGTCCTCATCTTCCTCAAAGTCCATTTTCATCACTTCGCGCACGGTTTCAATAACCCCGTCCGTGTCCAGCCTGTAATGGGTGTAGAGGTCTTCGGGATAGCCCACCTCGCAAAAGCAGTCGGGGATGCCCACCTTTTTGAATGCGCAGCCCTTGCCGGATGCAGCAATGCAGTCTGCCACAGCGCTGCCCAGCCCGCCCAGCAGATTGTGCTCCTCGAAAGTTATTATGCGCCGGGTGTCGGCAATGGCCTCGCGCACGGCCTGCTCATCCAGGGGTTTTATGGTGTGCATGTTGAGTACGCGCACGGAAAGGCCGTCCTGCTCTTTTAAAATGCGGGCCGCCTCCGCGCAGGGCAGAACCGTTACACCGCAGCATATAAGGGTTATGTCCGTGCCGTCTGCTACCGTAACTGCCTTGCCTATGGAAAAGCCGTAGTCCTCCTCTTGGTAGAAGCGCGGCTCAAAGCCCCGGCCTATACGGATGTAAACCGGGCCGGGCCAGGAAATGCAGGCTTTGACCACATTTGCCATTTCAACGCCGTCAGCAGGCACGATGACGCACATGTTGGCAAAGCTGCGCATTATGGCAAGGTCTTCGGTGCAGTGGTGGGTGGTGCCTGCCTGGCCGAATGATGCGCCCGCGTGAGTGGCGATGATTTTGACATTTAGGTTCTGATAGCAGATGTCTGTGCGAACCTGCTCTGCCGCACGCATGGAGGCAAAGGCCGCCATTGTGGAGACAAAGGGGACAAGCCCGGCCTTGGCAAGCCCGGCAGCCATGCCAAAAAGGTTCTGCTCGGCAACTCCTGCGTTGAAAAAGCGCTCCGGAAATTTGTCTCCAAATCGCCCTATCTTGGTGGACTTGGCCAGATCCGCTGAAAGCCCCACTATCTCCGGGTGCATTTCTCCCAGATCGCACAGCACCTGGCCGTAAATCTCGGCCTGGGTCATGGTGTCCGCATCATAAACCGTCCAGGTCAATCCCTCGCTCATGGCAGGCCTCCGTAAATTAAAGGCGCAAAAGTAATTTGGCGTTCTGATTTAAAGTGAAAAAAAACAGAAAATACAC
>JASEHB010000305.1 GCA_030018745.1 Desulfatibacillaceae bacterium
AATAGCCTTGCAGCCTATTGCAAGGCAATGCTATTTATGAATTTGCAGTCACAAGTTGGGGCCAGGCGGTTTACACCCTTGACCCGCAGGGCTGTTGCATGGCATAAATATTTATTGTTATAATTGAAAATTGATTGCCTTGGCCCGTTTTATCAGGAAAAGCTGCTTTTTGGCTTTGAAAACTGCTTTTGGAACGGCCTTTTTTAAGGCTGAAACTGTTTTGTCTGCATAAAAGGCAAAGGCCGTTAAGGCAAAAAACCGCAAATGCCGGTGCGCCCCGGCAAAGGATGACAGCATGAAGCAAGGCAAAAGGACTTTTTCAGGAAAAAGGGTGCGCACAGTTTTGCGTTGCGCCTGTGTGCTGGCGGTCTGCCTTTTCGCCGCATCCTGCTCCTTTATGGGTTACACGGCCAGCAGTGTGGATTTTTCCGAGAGGCCCGTGGCCCAGCTTGCCAATTACGATGGCACGGTTGTTGTCAAAACCCACAATGCGTGGGGCAACCCGCCAATGCGCGGCATGGACCTTTATTCGGGCGACAAGGTTCTGGTTCTGGACGGCTCGGCTGGAATCCGCTTTGCAGACGGCTCAAAAATAGGCCTTTGCAGAAACTCCTTTGTTCAGATAACCCAGGAGTTTCAGCGCTGGGCGCCTTTCCGTACCGCCCGCAATCTCGACAGGGCCGCCATTCTTTACCTTGGCCGCCTTTACTTTGACCTGGACAAAGCCTCGGCCCGCACTCACCTTTCCACGCCCAGCATGGTTTTTACCATGTTAAGCGGCAAGGGAAACATGGCGGCAACCCCAAGCCAGGAATCCTTTATCCTTTTAGAATCAGCGCCGTCCGTGTTCAAGGTGGGCGAGTATAAATTCGGGGCAGGTCCGGTGTGGACCGACGCCCAGGCAAACAGCAGCAAGCTTGTGCAGGCGGTGATGGAGGCTGAAATCGCCGCCAACCAGGCTGCCGGTGCAGAGGAGCAATATGCGGCAGGCAGCATAAGCGCAGCCCAAAGGGCCTATTCTGCGGCCCAGGCCCGCTGGACAGAGGCCAACGAGCGCCTTGTGTCCTCAAGCCTTCTGGTTACATATCACCCGGAGCGCGAAGTTTTAGCCTGGGCAAAGCGCCAGCAAAATGCTGCCCAAAAAGATGTGGACAGGGCGCTTGAGGATAAAAACCAGGCACAAAAAGCCCTGGATGCTTTGGAGAAGGCAGCCCAGGAGCAGGCAGCAGAAGAAGCCGCCCGTCAGGAGCTTCCCCAGGAAGAAGTTCTGGAGATGCTTCTGCCAGAAAGCCGGTAGCTTTTAGCCTGCCCATTGAAAAGACTGTTTCCCCTTGAAGGCCCGGAAGATTGTATTTCCGGGCCTTTTTACTGTTTTCAATTTTGCTCCGCAAAAATAAGGAGAAAAAATGCCCGACATCATTGTTTCCATAGACCAGGGAACCACAGGAACCACCGTGCTCTTTGTTGACGCCCAGTCCCATGTGATAAGCCGCGGCTATGGGGAAATCCGCCAGATATACCCCAAACCCGGATGGGTGGAGCATGACCCGCAAAACATCTGGGATTCAACCCTGAAGGCCATTCAGGAAGCCAGGCAGATGGCCCGTATTCAGGATAAGGACATCCGCGCTGTTGGCATAACCAACCAGAGGGAAACCACACTTCTATGGGACAGGAAAAGTCAAAAACCCCTCACAAACGCCATTGTATGGCAATGCCGCCGCACTGCCCCCTTAATAAAATCCCTAAAGGAAAAAGGCCTTGAGGAGCTTTTTGTATCCAAAACCGGCCTTTTGCTGGACCCATATTTTTCAGGCACAAAAATAAGCTGGCTGCTGGAAAACAACCCCGATCTTGCCCCAAGGGCAAAAAAAGGGGAAATAGCCGCCGGAACCATAGACTCCTGGCTCATCTGGAAGCTTACCCAGGGCCAAAGCCATGCAACCGATGCCACAAACGCATCCCGAACCCTGCTCATGGATTTAAAAACCCAGAAATGGGATGATGAGCTTTGCAGCATACTCAATGTGCCAAAGGCCATACTGCCCGGCATAGAGGACTGCACAACCCTTTTTGGCCGCACAAAGTCCGTTCCCGGCCTGCCGGACAATGTGCCAATATGCGGTGTGGCCGGAGACCAGCACGCAGCCCTTTTCGGCCAGGCCTGCTTTATGCCCGGCGAGTCCAAATGCACCTTCGGCACAGGGGCCTTTATGCTCATGAACACTGGCAATGAGCCTGTTGCCAGCAAAAACCGCCTGCTCACCACAATGGCCTGGAAAATAGACGGCAAGGCCACCTACGCACTTGAAGGCTCGGCCTTTATTGCCGGAGCGCTTGTGCAGTGGTTGAGGGATGACCTTGGGATAATCAAAAGCTCCCCGGACATTGAACCCCTTGCCGCCAGCGTGCCCGATTCCGGCGGCGTCACCCTTGTTCCTGCCCTTGCAGGCCTTTCCGCACCCCACTGGAGGCCGGACGCCAGAGGGCTTATAACCGGCATAACACGGGGCACGGGCCGGGCGCACATCGCCAGGGCGGCCCTGGAGGGAATCGCCCTTCAGAATGTGGAAATCCTCCTGGCAATGGAAAAGGATGCAGGCAGATCCATACCCAGGCTCAAGGTGGACGGAGGGGCCTCGGCCAACAACCTGCTCATGCAGATGCAGGCAGACTTTTTGGGCTGCCGCATAATCCGGCCCCAGCTTGTGGAAACCACCGGCCTGGGAGCCGCGTTCCTGGCAGGGCTGGGCGCAGGAATCTTCTCGGACACAACAGACATAACCCGCACCTGGAAGGAAGACCGCACCTTCAACCCCACAACCACCAATGAAGAACGGGCGCAGATACTCGCCAACTGGCAGCAGGCCGTTGCCAGGGCATGAGGACAAACTGCGGTTGATTTTTTTATCGAAATTTGAAGCCGCTAAAGATTAAGGCTCCGGGCGGTGGCGAAGGCTGGCAGGCAAAAAGGCTGGAACGCCTGACGGGTGGACAGGGAGAGCCAATACAGCATCCGCATAAACCGGCAATACAGAATTTGTTTTACATGGGAGGAAGGCAATGCCTGTCAGGTCGAAATTTCAGACTACCACTGATGTTGCCGCAAGACGGCTGCCAAAAAACCGTCCGCCAACACATCCGGGGCAGATGCTTCTTGAGGAGTTCATAAGGCCGCTTGGCCTTACCCAGGCAGAGCTTGCCCGCAGCCTGGCAATATCCTACCCTCGTCTGAATGAAATCATAAACGCCAAGCGCTCGGTAACGCCTGATACGGCATTGAGGTTTTCCCGCGTGCTGGGTATGCCCGCCGATTTCTGGCTGGGCCTTCAGCAGGACTGGGACCTGTGGCACGCAATGCAAGGCCCGGATGCAAAACAGATAAACAAGCTCAAGCCAATCGCCAGAGAGCGGTATTGCCTTGCATGACCTGCCACAGCCGTTTTTTGCAGCACGCGGACCCGCGATCTGCTTTGGCGGTTAAGCTTACAGAAACTGCACATCAATGTTGGGTTCCCGCGAGCGGATGATGCGGGAAATTTCCGTGCGCTGGGAGGGGTCTTCCACCCGGATAACCTGGCTTACGGGGCGGCTGTCTTTATTTTTGCCGTTCTGCCATTTTTCCACAAAGCCCGGCACCAGGGCATAGCGAATTCCGCCGGTTCCGCAGCAGGCAGTATCCACAACAGCAGTGCCAACAATGTAGAGAACTTCCCGGCCTTCAAAGGGCAGGCGCACCTCCTTTTCAAGCACGAAGCCCCCGGAAACGGAGCGCACCTCCTCATTCAACGGCAGATGCACAAATTCGCTGACCATAACGGCCCCTCTTTTTTTAAAACGCCCTTGTTGCCCGGCACCTGTTTTTGTTGGGCTACGCTACGCTAGCCCAACCTACCAATTGGCAGCAAGTTGCTATCCAGATTGTTGGGTGAACCTTGCGCCTCGCGCAAGAACCACCCAACCTACGGATTTTACAGCCCTTACACCTTCAGCCACAAGCGTACAGGGCGGTTCCAGGGAGAGTTTTTCTTTTCCCCGCCAGCGTACCTGGCGGTTCCAGGTGGTGCGGATGCAAGGCGCGCGAGCCGGGCAGGGACGAGGTGTACTTTTTGTACATCGAGTTCCTGCACGGCGAAGTGCAACGCAGCTA
>JASEHB010000306.1 GCA_030018745.1 Desulfatibacillaceae bacterium
GGATCGCTTCCGCCACGAATACTTTGATGAAGCTTCTGTTTCCCATCCTTTTATAATCAAGCGGGACGGAACCTGCTTGGCCCACCCCCGCTGCTCTCCAGAGGGATTTTTCAATCAGCAGAGCTTTCTGGCCCCTTTGCTAACCCAAAGATCCGGTGAGTTTGAGCACACGCAAAACGGACGCCGCTACTGGACCCTTTTTGAAACCTTTGAGCCTTGGGACTGGATTGTAGGCTATTCCATGCCGCTGGATGCCAAATATACAGATGTGCTGGCCTTTCGCGCGGCTCTTGTTTCCATAATGATTGGTTTCATGACAGCCGCAGCCCTTTTTGTGGCTCTTGTGGCGGGCCGCTTTGTGAGGCCGGTGAAAAAGCTCACCGAGACAGCAGAAAAAATTGCAGCCGGGGACCTGGACACCCCCGTTGACATAAGCGCCAGAGGCGAGGTGGGGGTTTTGGCCAAAAGTTTTGCCAGGATGAGCGATGCCCTGGCAGAAAAAATGGAGGATTTGAGCCGCAAGAACCTTGCCCTGGAAGGGGAGATGGAGCAGCGCCGAAAAATCCAGAGCGCCCTTTCCGAAAGCGAGGAGCGCTACCGGGCCACCTTTGACCAGGCCCCTGTTGGCATTGCCAGCTATAAGCTGGACGGCCGCTATTTCCGTGTTAACCGGCATTTGTGCAAAATACTTGGCTACACACAAGAGGAGCTGTTAAAAACCGATGTCTGGCAGATAACCCATCCCCTGGATGTTGATTCGTCCAGGGATTGCGTGCGTCAGCTCTATTCGGGCCAGAACCAGGCCTGCTTTCTGGAAAAACGATATCTCAAAAAGGACGGGCATATAGTATGGGCCAATGTAACAATATCCGTATTAAAGGACGAGCAGGACAGGCCAAAGAACCTCATAGCCGTGGTGGAGGACATCACCGAGCGCCGCAGGGCCGCAAAGGAGAAAAAGCGTCTTGAGGAGCGCCTTATGGAAGCCCAGAAGCTTGAAGCCTTGGGCACCCTGGCCGGCGGCATAGCACACGATTTCAACAACCTGCTGATGAGCATTCAGGGCAACATCAGCCTTCTTCTCCTTTCACCCCAAACCCCGGAAGCCATAAAGGGGCGCCTCAAAAACATAGAAACTCACATTCAGGACGCCACAGGGCTTACCCGGCAACTCCTGGGGCTTGCCCAGGGGGGCAAGTTTTCCGTGGATGCAACAAATGTCAACCAGCTTGTGGAAAAGACAGCAGCCATGTTCGGCCGCACCCGCAAGGAAATTTCCCTGCAACTGGATCTTTCTGCACAGAATCTGGCCCAGGTGGACCGGGGCCAGGTGGAGCAGGTGCTGCTGAACCTTCTGGTAAACGCATGGCAGGCCATGCCCGGCGGAGGGCAGATATCTGTCTCCTGCAAGGATGTTGAGCTTGACACATCCTTTGCCGGCCCCCTTGGCTGCAAGCCAGGCAGTTATGTGGAAATAGAGGTTGCCGACACAGGCTGCGGCATGGATTCAGCAACCCTGAAAAGAATTTTCGACCCCTTTTTCACCACCAAGGACAAGGCTCGCGGCACAGGCCTGGGGCTTTCATCTGCCAATGGCATAGTGAAAAACCACGGGGGCTGTATAAGCGTGGAAAGCCAGCCCGGCAAGGGAAGCATCTTCAGGGTCTTTCTTCCGGCATCGCCGGAGGCCGGGCTTGTTAACGATGCCCAGTCCCTTGGCAAAATGCCCGGCGAACTTGTTGAATACGGCACGGAAACCATTTTATTGGTGGATGACGAAAAGGATGTCCGGGAAACGGTGCGGGACCTGCTTAAAGGCCTTGGCTACACAGTGCTGGAGGCCCAGACGCCGGAAAAGGCCCTGGAACTTTATATCCAGAATATGGATGCCACAGCCCTGGTCATCCTTGACATGGTAATGCCAAAAATGAGCGGAGTCGAGGTGTTCGACAAAATCCGGCAGGTCAATCCAACGGCAAAAATTCTTCTCTTTTCAGGCTACTCCCTCAATGAGCAGGCAGAGCGCATAATGCAAAAGGGTTGCAACGGTTTTATCCAAAAGCCCGTCAATCTTGTGCAGCTTTCCAACAAAATCCGCGAGGTGCTCAAGAACCCCTGAAAAAATATGACGAATTCAGCAAATATCCGCACAAAATCAGGTTGTTATTTTGGTTTTGGCAAAGTTTGAAACCACCCTATCCCTTTGCCGGGCAAGGGTGGTTTTTCTGCCTTTAAAAGGCTGCTCCAAAAAAAAGAAAAGCAGCATCAAAAAAAACTTGACTACAGTATTTTATCCTGACTAAAAGACTCAAGATTATTCTTGACGATGGAGGTCAAGAATAATCTTGACCAAAATAGTCGAGAAAGCTGCCCATGCTCATCACCCAAAAAAAGCAGTATGCGCTTCGCGCAATTTTTGAGCTGGCCAAACGGCATGGAAGAGGCCCCATAAAGATTTCCACAATCGCGCGGGTCCAGGCCATTCCTATGCGCTTTCTTGAGGTAATTCTAAACGAGCTTAAAAAAAGCGGGTTTGTAAGCGCCAAGCGGGGATACCAGGGCGGCTACTACCTGCTTCGCAGGCCACGGGACATTGCTGTCGGGGATGTTATCCGCTTCATGGACAAGACCGGCGAGGGCGAGCAGGACTGCATTGCATGCGTTTCCAAGGACAGTTGCCCCTTTGACGGGCAATGCGCCCTTTCGCCCATGTGGGAAAAGGTATGGGAGTCGCTGTTCTGCGTTTATGACGGCACCACCATGCAGGACCTTCTGGAGTTGGAACTGGAACGCATCAAAAACCGCAAGCAACAGGAAAATGCAGCCGAAAAGGGCTGCGACAGGCGGGGGTTAGAAATATGAAGCTGACAGGAGCGCGATGGTTTTCGCCGCTGTTTGTTGTAACGATTGTTTTGGCTGCTTTCTTTTGCGCGGCAGGACTGCTTGCTTCCCAGGGCAAGGCACAGGCAACCGCCAGGGCCGACATCCTTGTTCTTGACGGGATGGAGCAATTTGGGGAGCTTACCCGGCCTGCGGTTGTCTTTTTTCACGATGCTCATCAGAAGGCGGTTGTCGAGGCTGGCGGCAATTGCGCCACCTGCCACATGACAAAGGATGACAGCATCTCCCTTTTGTTCATGCGGACGGATGACGAGTCCCGCGAGCAGGTCATGAAGGCCTATCACGACAACTGCATTGCCTGCCACAAGGATACAAAGGCAGCGGGCAGGGCCACGGGGCCTGTTACCTGCGGCCAGTGCCACAGGGAAAGGCCTGATGTGGAAAACGCCTTTTCCAAAATCCCCTTTGACCGCTCATTGCACTTCCGCCATGTTCAGGATAAAAAAAACAAGTGCGAGGCCTGTCACCATTCCTACAACGAGCAGACCCAGCAGCGCTATTACAAGAAAGGCGAGGAGGCAAGCTGCCTTTACTGCCACGGAGACAAACCCGCTGGCAAGGCTGCCTCATGGCAGAGTTCGGCCCACAACTCCTGTGTTGTCTGCCACAAGGGCCTTGCAGACAAAAACGAAAAGGCCGGGCCTGTTGAGTGCGCCGGATGCCACAGTGCAGATGTCCGCAAAAACATAAAGGTTGTTGAAGAACCGCCCCGTTACACACGCAACCAGCCCGACTACTCGCTTATTCAGACACCCATGCCCGAAGGCAGGGCCAGAATGGAGCCTGTACCCTTTGCCCACAAGGCACATGAGGATTACGAGCAGAGCTGCCGCGCCTGCCACCACAAGAGCCTGGAGGCCTGCAACACTTGCCACACACTTGCCGGGGATAAAAAGGGAAATTTTGTAAACCTTTCCTCTGCCATGCACCGGGTTTCATCCCAGGAGTCCTGCGTGGGATGCCACACCAGCCAGCAGAGAGCGGGCCAATGTGCAGGATGCCACATCGCGCCCCTTGCCAGCGGCCCGGACAAGGACTCCTGCATATCCTGCCATCAGGCTGTGCCTCCGGCAGACAGAAGCGCTGTGCCGCCGGAGATGGCCCAGTTGAAGGATGAGCAGATTGCCGCCTTTCTGGCCCTGGAAAAAAGAAAGCCCATAACAAAAACATATCCCCAGGAAGACATTCCTGAAATTGTGGTGATGAACCAGTTTTCCAATCAGTACCAGG
>JASEHB010000307.1 GCA_030018745.1 Desulfatibacillaceae bacterium
AAACACAACAGGCATAGGGGTTGTGCCCTATGGGATTGATTTGGGACCCCATGCAATATGTGAAGGGGATTTGATTTTGCTGTCCGGATTCATGGGGGATCATGGCCTTTCCATAATGATGCTTCGGGAAGGCCTTGAGTTTTCTACAGACATAAAAAGCGATACAGCCCCGTTAAACGAGCTTGTTTGCGACTGCTTGGCTGCCTGCTCTGTGCATTTGCTTCGGGACCCCACCCGCGGCGGGGTTGGGGGCGTTCTGTGGGAAATTGCAAGGGCGAGTGGTTTTGGCATAAGCATTAAGGAGTCTGCGTTGCCTGTAAGGCCCCAGGTTGAATCCGCCTGCCAGCTTCTTGGGCTTGACCCATTGTATATGGCCAACGAGGGATGTTTCTTGGCCTTTGTTTCCGAAGAAGGAGCAAGGGCGGCCTTAAAGGCAATGAAGAACAACCCCCTTGGCAAAAACGCTGCCATAGTGGGCAGGGTCACAAAAGAAAACAGCGGACATGTTATCTTGGAAACAAGGGCCGGTGGAACAAGAATTGTAAACCCCCTGGCAGGAGAGCTTTTGCCCAGGATTTGCTAAAAGGCACAAAAAATTGCGGGCGTCATCAAAGGCGCAACCGCAATAATTTGTGCCGAAAATAATCCGCAAGGCTTGCCGGGTTCTTACTGCCCGGCAACATCCCTGCCGCAGTGCCTGCAAACAGACGCCCTCTGTTTGATTATCTCTGCGCAGAACGGGCATTCACGGGTAAAGGTTTTCTGGTGCAAAAGGGTGATGGAATCTTCCACCCTCTGCCGGAGAATATCGCTGGGATATTTGCCGTGCTTAAGAGGTTCGATGCTCTCAAGCACGCCTATGTCGCCTATCATTTCTGCTGCCTTCAAGCGTACCCTTGGGGGCGTCAGCGCATCCAGGGTCAGTGCAAGAACGCGGGTATGGTTGGCGGTTGTGTAACATTCCGCAAGCTCTGCAAAACCATCCTTAATTGCCTGTTCCAAGGCTTTTTGCTGGGCAACAACTTCCTCGTCAATTATCTGGGCAGTTCCTCCCATTGAGGAAAAAACAGGCATACAGTCAAAAGAATCGGTGCCAGGATAGTTAAGGCAGCGGGTTGATGCCTTGTGTGAGTATTCCGAGCCGATGTGATCCCACCCGGCGATAAAGAGTGGGCACTTGTCGTTGAAGCACACATAGAGGTAAGGCACACCCCAGCCCAGACCATCCGAAAAGTTCATCATTGGAACTTCCCAGAGACTCATGGCCTTGCTGCAATGTGGACAAAGGGGTTTTGGGTTTGCCAAAATGCCTTCCAGAACCTCTTCCTTGCTTTGACTAAAATCCATACTTGCCTCCTTTCAAGAGGCGGCAAAAAACCGTCTCGTAATAAGGCTGCAACAAAAAAGAGCTGCAAGCCCTTGGTTGTGGGGCTGTTTGCTTGGCCACAGCCTGTCCTTCAAAAATAAGGGCCAACACAGCCTTGTCAATGCCCCGGATACTCAAGAAAAAGGCATCTGACGAGACTGCCTTTGACTGGCTGAAAATGGAATTGTTCCCCGTGGAACAAGTCACAGAAAGTTGCACCTGGCAGGACTTGAATGTTCCATGTGGAACAATGGAGAGTTTGCCTTGATGGGAACAGCGGGAAGCCACGGAAAAAGGGGTGGTCATTTGCCGATGCAGAATCGCGAGAACACTTCATCCAGAATATCCGGGTCTGCGGTCTGGCCCGTAATCTCACCCAGGGCATTCACCGCATCCTGAATTTCAATTGCAGCAAGCTCTATGGGCAGGCCGCCCTTGGCGGTCAATATGGAAAGCAGGTTATTCCGTGCCCTGGAAAGGGCTGCTCGGTGCCGAATATTGGGGGCTACGCTCAATTCCAATGCGTTTGCCTCATTGACAAGGGAAAGAATGCTCCTGGCCAATTTATCCAGATTATCCCCGGTAAGTGCAGATACCCTTATCCATGGGGCCTTGCCCATGCTTTGAGGCGGCTGCTTGGGGTCTTGATCCGGCCCAAGCAGGTCGGACTTGTTGGCGGCCACAAGCAGGGGCTTGCTTTTTAGCTGGTGAAAAAGCTCCTCATCTTCGGCTAAAACCCCCTGGGCCAAATCAATCACAAGCAATACAAGATGACATTGGTTTATGGCTTCTCGGGTTTTCTCCATGCCAAGAAGCTCAACAGCATCCTGGCTTGGGCCAAGCCCGGCGGTATCGGTAAAAACAAGGCCATAGCCCTGCACAAGGGCCTTTTCCTCAATGCAGTCGCGGGTTGTGCCGGAAACAGGGGTAACCAGTGCCCTTGGCTTCCCCAAAAAGGCGTTAAGAAGGCTGGACTTGCCCACATTGGGCCGCCCGGCAAGGACAACCCTTATGCCCTCCCGAAGAATCTGCCCACTCTTGGAGGCGTCAAGCAGTGCATCCAGAGCAGGCAGGGCCTGCTGGGACAAAGACTGAAAAAAGGCTTCCTCGTCAAACTCTCCAGTATCATCCCCAAAATCAAGGGCTGCGGAAATTCTTACAAGCCAGGAAAGAACAATCTCCCGAATCTGCCCCACCTTACGGGAAAGGCTCCCCTGCATCTGGGACAGGGCCATATCTGCGGCCCGGCTGGAGGAGGCATCAATGAGATCAGCCACAGCCTCGGCCTGGGCAAGGTCCATTCTGCCGGACAAAAAAGCGCGCCTGGTAAACTCGCCGGGTTGGGCAGGCCGCGCCCCCAGGGAAAAGACAAGATCAAGAATTGCCCCTATTGCAGCTCTGGAGCCGTGGGCGGAAATCTCCACCACATCTTCACCCGTAAAGGAGTTGGGGCCGGGCATGAAGGCAAGCAATACCTCATCGCGCACAATGCCTGAACCAGGCTCAACAATTTGGCCGTAAATCAGTTTTCTGGGCTTAATTTGAACTCCAGGTTTAAATGGCTTAAAAATTTGGGATGCAATGGACATGGAAAGGGGGCCGGAAATTCTTATAATTCCGATGGCACCGGGGCCGGGG
Organism: Desulfatibacillaceae bacterium; assembly: GCA_030018745.1. Classification (GTDB taxonomy): domain Bacteria; phylum Desulfobacterota; class Desulfobacteria; order Desulfobacterales; family Desulfatibacillaceae; genus JAGVAW01. The sequence goes on from JASEHB010000307.1 coordinate 3,005, forward strand.
CCGGTTGCAGGGGCAGCTATGGTGTCAATGTCTGAAAACATGGCTCTGGTATATGCTCAAAAAGGGTGATTATCAACGAGCCTGAATTTTTGGGTTTTGAAATGCGGCCCTCATCAGCAAGGCCTTACATATTTCTCCGGTACTGGCCACCCACCTCAAAAAGAGCTTTTGTTATCTGGCCCAAAGAGCAATGGCGCACGGTTTCCATGAGCGAGGCAAAAATATTTTCGCCGTTTAAAGCTGCCCGCTGGAGCTTCTTTAGCGCACCAGGGCTTCTATCGGCATTCTTTGCTGTAAAGGCGTTAAGGCGCTTCAACTGGGAGAGTTTTTCCTTATCCGTGCTGCGGGAAAGCTCCAGCTCACAGGATTCGGAAAACTCGCCCGTATCCGGATCAATAAATGTGTTCACGCCGATTATGGGAAGCGCCCCGCTGTGCTTGGCCATTTCATAGCGTGCCGATTCATCCTGGATTTTGCCCCGCTGATAGCCAAGCTCCATTGCGCCAAGCACGCCGCCACGAGTGGTGATGCGGTCGAATTCAGCCAGCACGGCCTCCTCAACAAGCCGGGTAAGCTCCTCCACAACAAAGCTGCCCTGGCTTGGGTTTTCGTTCTTGGCAAGGCCCCATTCCCGGTTGACAATGAGCTGGATGGCAAGCGCCCGGCGCACGGATTCCGCACTTGGCGTGGTTATGGCCTCGTCAAAGGCGTTGGTGTGCAGGCTGTTGCAGTTGTCGTAGATGGCGCAGAGCGCCTGGAGGGTGGTGCGGATGTCGTTGAATTGAATGTCCATGGCGTGCAGGCTGCGCCCGGAGGTCTGCACATGGTATTTGAGCATCTGGGAGCGGGGGGAGGCTCCGTATTTCTCGCGCATGGCAACAGCCCATATTCGCCGGGCCACCCTTCCTATCACAGTGTATTCCGGGTCCATGCCATTGCTGAAGAAAAAGGAGAAGTTGGGCGCAAAGCTGTCTATGTGCATTCCCCGCGAAAGATAATACTCAACATAGGTGAACCCGTTTGCCAGGGTAAAGGCAAGCTGGCTGATGGGGTTTGCCCCTGCTTCAGCGATGTGGTAGCCGGAAATGGATACGGAATAGAAATTCCGCACCTGG
>JASEHB010000308.1 GCA_030018745.1 Desulfatibacillaceae bacterium
GGAGGGTTTTTATGAAGGTAAAAGGCTGGAATGTTTTTACAATGGCGTTTCTGGCAATTGCTGTTGCAGGGCTGGCCTTTAGCGGCCCGGCTCTGGCGCAATGGTCATCGGACATCAGCCAGAACATGGCGGTGGCAAAGGAAATCTACACACAATCTTTCCCGTCAATTATCCATGACGGCAAGGGCGGCTACTTTGTTGTGTGGCACGACAAGCGCAACTGCGACACCGCGGGCAGAGACATTTACGCCCAGTATTACAACAGCGATGGTGTTGCCCAATGGCCGGCCAACGGTCTTCAGGTGGTGGGCAACGCTGGCGGCCAGAAAAAGCCTGATGTGGTTCTGGACGGAGCAGGCGGCATTGTTGTGATGTGGACAGATTCCAACCAGGGCCTGATAGCTGCCCAGCGCATCAACGCCCAGGGCCAGAAGCTTTGGGCGGACGAAGGCGTTGTTGCCATTGATGACGACTATGACTGCGTTGCCCGCGGCGCGGCGGATGGGTCCGGCGGAATCATTGTTGTAAACAATCAGGGCCATATCAACCGCATTGCCGGGGACGGCACCCTTCCCTGGACGCCTGCCGATGAGCCCATTGAAATAGCTGGCGGCAACAACACCTATGGCCGTCAGATAATTTCAGACGGAGCGGGCGGGGCCATTGTTGTATGGCAGGACGGCGACATCGCCATTCAGCGGATTGACGCCAACGGCCAGCTTTTGTGGGGCGAGGAAAATGAAATACCCACCTTTGCGATGGGCGGCCGCTCACCTTTCTACCTTACGGATACCGGATGCAAGACAGCATCCTGCCCCCGCCTTATACCCGATGGCGCGGGCGGAGCCATAGTGATATGGCTGGATGACTATTATGGCGGTGAGGATCTTTACGCCCAGCGTGTCAACGCTGCTGGCCAGGCCCAGTGGTTTGCGCCAAACAACGGAATCGGCGAAAGGCAGATGGGCAGTGCCCCCGGTGGAATCCTGGTTCATGACGGCGATGTTGACTATGAATCCCACGATCTGGCAAGTGATGGCCAGGGTGGTGCATTCATCCGTTTTGGGGACTGGGATAGCGGCGGCTACAAAGCGTACCGCGGGGCAGAAGGTGATTTTCCTGCCCTTATGCAGTCCATGAGCAGCCTTTTCATCCACCGCATTCTGGCAGACGGCACACTGGCGTGGGAAGGCCCAACAGGTGTGGATGATGACGACTACGATTTTTCCGACAGCCCCATGCCCGGCAAAATCACATCCGATGGCCAGGGCGGGGCAATAACCGTATGGGCAACGGATGATGATGAAATCCGTGTGCAGCGGGTCAATGCCCAGGGTGAAATCCGCTGGCAGGATGGCGGAGTTGTGCTTCGCGACAACTCCTCCGGAGAGTATGCCCATTGCCCCAAAATCACTTCCAATGGCCTGGGCGGCGCAGTGGCTGTGTGGGTGGATGAGCGCGACTACTACAATACCCCCCTTGTCAACGGCAATGACTTCCCCCAAACCAGCGCCTCCTACGAGGAAGACATCTACATGATGGCCATAAACGCCTTTGGCCAGGTGGGCAACCCCGGATGGGTGCCGCCCCATGTTCAGGAGGCTCTTGCCACCTACTTCAAGGACAACATGATCAACTGCTTTGTCAATTCCCTCAAATAGAAGGGCAGGCGTTTTCGGCTGTTCTTTAAGCAAAAAAGCGGGGAAGGCGTTTGATGCCTTCCCCGCTTTTTTTGTTTTTACCCGGCGCTTTTGCCAGCCACTTATGCTTCAGTCATCCTGGTCCGCGTCATCATCCGGACCGCTGTCAAATCCGCATTCTTCCACCGCCTCCACCAGGGTGCGGTAAATGCCCTTGAAGCTTTCATCAAAGTTGGTAGGGCTTACCCTGCCCGCCTCAATGAACTTGACCACGATTTCCTTGGCAGTTTTCAGTATCTTGTCATCCATGCCCATTTTGCTTCTCCGTAAATTTTTAGACCTTATTTATTAAGGGCGCCAGGCCTTCTTAAAATGGAAATTTTTAACAGGTTTTGCCTTACAGGGTCAATTCCCAACCTTCTTTGGCCAGATAAATGGCCGGGAAATGCTCCCTGGCGGTTTCGAGAATTTTTTCCAGGTCGTCATCGCTGTGGCCGGGCTGGTGGTGGAACATATGCAAGTCCTTCACATTGGCCTGCCTTGCTAAAGCCATGCCCTCCTGCCATGTGCTGTGGCCCCAACCGCGGTGCTTTTCGTACTCCGCAGGCGTGAACATGGTGTCATAGATGAGAAGATCCGCATCCCGACAAAGGGTCAAAAGCCTCAAATCAATGTTTTCAAAATGCTCCGTGTCCGAGGCATAGACAACCGATTTGCCGTTATAATCCACCCTGTACGCGCATGAGCCGCCCGGATGGTTGAGGGGCGCTGTGGATATCCTTATGCCGTCAATGTCCACCCGCCCGCCCTCCTCTATGGCCGTGAAGGCGATGCGGGATGGCATCTGGCCTAAAAGCACGGGAAAGTTGCGGTACTCCTGCTGGTGGTGCATGGCTGTTTCCAGCCCCTTGTTTGTTTTGGCAACCCCGCAAAGCCCGAAGGAGTTGCCCTTGATGTATGCAGGCCGGAAAAAGGGGAAGCCCTGTATGTGATCCCAGTGGGTGTGGCTTATCAGTATTGTGGCGCTGCCTTGGCCCTTGCCAAAGGTGTCTGCCATAAGCTCTTCGCCAAGCACCCGTAGGCCCGTACCTGCATCCAGAATAAGAAGGCTGTCATCGCACCAGAGAGCAACACAGGGGGTGTTGCCACCGTAACGGATGGTTTGAGGGCCGGGTGTGGGAATGGAGCCGCGGACTCCGTAGTATTTGAGCCTCATAAAAAAATCTCCGCAAAAGCGACATCCGCCTCCCAAAGACGCTTTGGACCTGCCGAGCCTTGCCCGTAAAACCGTTTGACCCCAAAGCACGCTACCTGTTATACACCAGCACAGCAATTCAAAGCCAACGGTTTTTTGCCAAAAGGCTTTATTGAAAAAAAATAAACCCGGACACAAAGCCAGGACAAAAACAGGACAAAAAATGACAAAAGGCAGGCAGGACAAAGGCATCAAGGGGCCTGGAGCATCATTGGAGAGCGTTGATTCATCTCTGCTTGAGGCAATTGATTACAGTTGGGCGCAAATACGCTCTCTGGAGATTGTGATAGAGCAGCCGGAGTTCACATCCCTCTGCCCCAAAACAGGCCTGCCGGACTTTGGGACAATCTGTATCCGCTACTGCCCGGACAAGCTCATCGTCGAACTCAAGTCCCTCAAGTATTACCTTTTGCAGTACCGCACCGTAGGTGTTTTTTACGAGCACGCTGTCAACCGCATCTTGGATGATCTGCTGGCTGTGCTTTCCCCCCGTTGGATGGAAGTGAGCGGCTCTTTCACGGCCAGGGGCGGCATCCGCACCTCTGCAACGGCCCGTTTCGGGCTTTGACAAAAATACCCATCAGACGAGGCCCCATGCATCGCTTTTTTTTGCACATCCTGTTGGTTACCCTTGCGGCTTTCCTGCTTTGCTCATGCTCCGGTGTCAGCCGCATAAAGGAGACGGTCCAAAAACAGTCATTAAAACAGAAGGTTTTGTTTGCGCCCTTTCATAACCCCTGGCAGGAGCAGGGCGTGATATTGGACGAGCGGTTTGGGCAGACCATGCGTGATTGTCTTGGCGAAAACCACGGCTGGCTTGTTTATGTGGATTCTCCGGCTCTGGAACAGGCCGTGGCGGAGCACCACGGTGCCCTGGCAGGCCTTGGGGGGCTTGATGAGTTAATGGAAAAGGCCCGCAATGAAGGTGTGAACGCAATTGTAACGGGCAGGCTTGCCCAAGTTTCCGTTCAAAGGGAAAAGAGGGGCCTTATTGGAATGCGCAAAACTGTTCCTGTTATGCGTGTTTCCATGCACATCTGGGTTTATGACGCTCTTTCTGGCTCCAAACTTCTGGATGAGGATATTGTGAGCCACATTGCCATAGACCATGAGCCTGCGCCCAACACCCTGCCTGACATGACCTGGTCTGAAGAATGGGGGGAAATGGCCAGAACCGCCGGGCGCATGGCCTGCAACGCTCTGCGCCGCCTGGAG
>JASEHB010000309.1 GCA_030018745.1 Desulfatibacillaceae bacterium
GCCTTTTTTGCGGAGGAGTAATAGGGGGTGGGGACGAAAAGCAGCTTGCCGCGCTTGAGGCATTCGGGCGCAGAATAGGCCTTGCCTTCCAGGTGACAGACGACATTTTGAATGTGGATGGCGACCCCAAGATATTGGGAAAGGCAACAGGCACGGATGCGGCCCGCAACAAGTCCACCTACCCTGCCCTGATGGGCCTGGAAAGGGCCAGGGAGTTTGCAGACCAGCTTATTAAAGACGCCTTGAAAGCTTTGGACGGTTTTGATAACAGAAGCGACCCTCTGCGCAGCATAGCAAGCTACATTATTAAAAGGAGGCGTTAGTTTTTGCCCCTTTGCGTGTGCTTTTGACAGGCTTGAAATATGAACGGGCTGTCTTTAAGTTTTTGTCTGTGAAAGCAATTTGTTTTGAACGCCAAAAGGCTTAAGGTCTTTGCCGTGAATAAATACCCCCTGCTAGAAAATATTGCTTCGCCGGCAGATTTGAAGCGCCTTGAAAAGGAATCCCTGGAAGAGCTTGCCGCCCAGATTCGTAGCAAAATCATTGAAACCGTCTCCCGCACCGGGGGGCACCTTGCTCCAAGCCTTGGAGTTGTGGATCTTTCCATTGCTCTTCACTATGTTTTCCAAACACCTCCGGATAAAATAATTTTTGATGTTGGCCACCAGGCCTATGCCCATAAGCTGCTTACCGGCCGCTTTTCCCGTTTCGACACCCTGCGTCAGCGCGGAGGCCTTTCCGGTTTTGCAAGGATGAGCGAAAGCCCATATGACGCATTCACGGTGGGGCACGCCAGCACCAGCATTTCTGCAGGCCTTGGCATGGCCTGCGGCAAGGAACTCAAAGGGGAGCGGGCCAAAGTCATAAGTGTAATAGGTGACGGATCCATGACAGCCGGGCTTGCCTATGAGGGCTTAAACCAGGCGGGCGGGCTTAAAAAAGATCTCATTGTGGTGCTCAATGACAATGAAATGTCCATTGCCCCCAATGTGGGGGCATTGTCCGCCTTTCTCTCCCGCAAACTTTCCTCATCGCGCAGCTTTATTGGCTGGCGCGAGGAATTCAAGTCCTTTTTGCGCAAGGATTCTGTCGCCTACAAGCTCATGAAGCGCCTGGAAGAATCTTTCAAGGCCTTCATAACGCCGGGAATGCTTTTTGAGGCCTTTGAGTTCAATTACTTCGGCCCCATAAACGGACACAGGATTGATCAGCTTATTGATGCTTTTGAAGCAGTTAAGGAAACAAACTCTCCGGCCCTTGTTCATGTGCTTACCACAAAGGGCAAGGGCTATGAGCCGGCAGAAAAAAACCCCACCTATTTTCATGGTGTGGGCTGCTTTGAGATAGCCACAGGCAACTGCGTTTCCAAGGCAGCCAGCCCGCCTTCCTATACCCAGGTTTTTGGAAAAACCCTAATTGAGCTTGCTCAAAAGGATGAGAAAATAGTTGCTGTTACGGCAGCCATGCCCGAAGGCACGGGGCTTGCCCCCTTTGCCCTGCATTTTCCGGATAGGTTTTTTGATGTGGGAATTGCCGAGCAGCACGGCGTAACCTTTGCCGCAGGGCTTGCAGTGGAGGGCTTTGTGCCTGTTGTGGCCATCTACTCAACCTTTATGCAGCGAGCATATGATCAGGTGCTTCATGATGTTTGCATTGAAAGCCTGCCTGTGGTTTTTGCAATGGACAGGGCCGGAATTGTGGGCGAGGACGGCCCTACGCATCATGGTGCTTTTGATCTTTCCTTTTTGAGAAGCATTCCAAACCTTGTACTCATGGCCCCAGCCGATGAAAACGAGCTTGCCAGAATGTTAAAAACAGCCGTGGAAAGCAAGAGGCCAATCGGGCTTCGCTATCCACGCGGTGCAGCTGTTGGCGTGGAAATTGACAAAGACCTTAAACCCGTTGCCCTGGGAAAAGCCAAGGTGCTCAAAAAGGGCAACGATGTTCTTGTTCTTGCAGTCGGGCCGCTGGTTTATCAGGCCCTTGAAGCAGCCCGCAGGCTTGAAAAAAAGGGGATCGGCGTAACAGTTGTCAACGCCCGATTCATCAAGCCCATAGACAGCGAGCTGATCCTTGATCTGTGCAGCAAAATCCCCAGGGTACTCACCATAGAGGAAAACTCGCTTATGGGCGGTTTTGGTTCTGCGGTTCTGGAATGTCTTGCAGATGCAGGCCTTCCCAATGTCAGAGTTTCCCGCATGGGGATTTGCGACAGGTTTGTGGAGCACGGAACCCAAAAGGAATTGCGCCGTATGCTGGGTCTGGATGAAGATGGCATTGTGGGCAGAATTGAGTCTCTTTTGGAAAGTTGCGATAAGCAGCAAGTCGCGCTTTCCCCACTTTAGGCTTCATGAGCAAAATCCGATTGGACAAACTGCTTCTGCAACTGGGCCTTGCGCAAAGCAGGCAACGCGCCCAGGCGCTTATTCTTGCGGGCGCGGTTCTTGTGGATGATTTTCCCCAGAGCAAGGCCGGAGCGCTTGTCAATGAAGACGCCCAAATAAAAATCCGGGGGCAGGATATGCCCTTTGTCTCGCGCGGGGGGCTAAAACTTGCAGGCGCCCTGGATGCCTTATGTCTTGATGTAAAAGGCCTGTACTGCCTGGATGTGGGCGCATCCACCGGAGGATTCACCGACTGCCTGCTGCAAAGGGGGGCCGCATGGGTGGCTGCCCTGGATGTTGGTTACGGCCAGCTTGCCTGGAAGCTGCGCGTTGACGAGCGGGTATTTGTAATGGAGCGCACCAATGCCCGCAATCTTGCACCAGGCGCCCTGCCCTTTCCTTGCGATCTGGCTGTTATGGATGTGTCTTTCATTTCCCTTACGCTCCTTCTGCCCGCAGTAAAGGGACAGCTCACGCCACAGGCCAAAATCCTGGCAATGGTAAAGCCCCAGTTTGAGGCAGGAAGGCAGCAGGTGGGTAAAAAGGGCGTGGTAAAAAACCTTCAGGCAAGGCAGGATGCGGTTGACAAGGTTTCCAGCTTTGCAGGGGAAATCGGATTTTTTGAGACGGGCCGCGTTGACTCAACTGTTGCAGGCCCACAAGGCAACCTGGAAGTGTTTCTTCTGCTTGAGCAGAGGCCATAAGGGCAGCCCACAGCTTGTTGCGGGGAGGTTCTGCTCCAGGAGATACCGTTGGAGGGCAGGCAACAGGCCATCGCCCTTGCGTAATTATGGATTTGTTTTTTCAACTTGATTTTTAAAAGGACTCCCGGTAGTTTTATATATTTTAAAGATAAGGTCCCCAGAGGCTTTTATAACCAATAACCTTGTAACCTCAAAGCCATTTCAGAAGGGATACCCATGAGTACAAATTTAAGAAACATCGGGCTGATAGCGCACGGCGGTGCAGGTAAAACCTCTCTGGCCGAGGCCATTTTGTTCAAGTCCGGCGTTATCACCCGTCAGGGCAAAGTGGAAGAAGGCAACACGGCCATGGACTTTGAGCCTGAAGAAATCAAGCGTCAGTCCAGCATGGGCACCTCTTTTCACCAGTATTCCTGGAAAAAGCATGAAATCTACATAATGGATACCCCCGGCGATCAAAACTTCTTTGCAGATACAAGAAGCTGCCTCCAGGGAGCGGACGCCTGCGTGGTTGTAATTGATGCGGTGGACGGCGTGAAGGTGCAGACCCAGCAGGCATGGGATCTGGCTGACGAGCTTTTGCTCCCAAAGGTCATTTTCATTAACAAGCTTGATCGTGAGCGCTCGGACTTCCAGCGCACTGTGGATGATGCAGCCAACTCCTTCGAGTCCAAGCTGTTGCTGCTTCAACTGCCCATAGGCAAGGAGGAAGGTTTCACGGGCGTTGTGGATATCCTCAATAAAAAGGCCTATATCTACGAAAACGGCCAAGCCCGGCCAGCCGACATTCCTGCTGATCTGGTTGATACGGTTGAAACTGAGCATGAGGCCCTTATTGAAAATGTTGCAGAGGCTGATGACAAGCTTCTGGAGCGCTATCTGGAAGGCGAAAGCCTCTCGGACGAGGAAATACGAAATGCCTTGAGAACCGGCACCATAAACAGAGTTTTCACGCCTGTTCTTTGCGGATGCGCCACCAAAAACATGGGCGTTGATCTGCTTATGGATTTTGTA
>JASEHB010000310.1 GCA_030018745.1 Desulfatibacillaceae bacterium
CTTACAAATTCTCTTTGCTCTGCGGGCGCTTGTTTGCAGTCAATAGGCTGAAGATATTCGGTTTGAAGCGGCATATTCAAAAAAATGTTTAAGGAAAACCGGCTGCTTTTTCAGGCAACAGCTCAAAGGGGGAATCAGGCATGATTTTTTCAAAAAAGCGTTTTTGTTTTCTGCTGGCGGTAATTTTTCTGGCATCAGCCCTTTTTGCACAAACAGCGGCGGCTGAAGAAAAAATCCTCTGGAGAACCGCATCTCTGGCTCCCAAAGACATGGGATATGCTGTTTATGTGCGGGACATCCTCTTTCCGGCCCTGACCAATGCCTGTGACGGCAACCTTGTGTGGAAAGCCTACTGGGGCGGGGTCATGGGCAACGACACCCAGGCCATCCAGAACATCCGCATTGGAAGGCTCCATGCTTCAGGCCTTTCCGGGGAGGGAACCTTTCTTGTGGCCCCGGAAGCAACCGTGCTTGGGCTGCCTTTTCTGCTCAACGATTATGACGAGACCGATTATCTCAAAGAAAAAATGATTGACAGCTTTGATGCTGTTGTTGCGCCCAGGGGCTTTAAAATCCTGGCCTGGCTGGATCAGGGCTTTGATGAAACCTATTCGGTTCATCGCCCCTTAAAAACCCTGGCGGATTTTCAGGGGGTCCGTTTCGCCACATGGTTTGGCCCCCTTGAGGGCAAGCTACTCCAGAGGCTTGGGGCAAGCCCCACACCTCTCCAGGCGCTGGAGATTCCTCCTTCCCTGCGCTCCGGCGTGGTGGAGGCTGTCATAGCACCTTCCATCTGGGTGGTGGGCACACAGCTCTATACCCGCCTCCGGTACATGAACAACCTCAAGATGCGCTATTCGCCCGGCTTCTGGCTGCTCTCCCTGGATGCCTTCAAGTCCATTCCGGAGCAATATCAGAAAAACATTGACGGCGTGCGCCTGCAAATGGCCCAGGAGTTCAACAATCTGGCCCGCCTGGACCTGGTTTCCTTTCAGGACGCCATGATTCAGTATGGCCTGGCCAAGGTGGAGTCATCTCCGGCGGACATCCGGGAAATAAGGCGCAGGGCAACCCCCATCTGGTATGAGCTTGCCGGAGAGCTTTTTCCCTCAACGCTTCTTGATGAGGTGCTCGGCCATCTTGCCGACTATCGCTCTTCACAAATGGTTGCAACTGCGCCGACTCCGGAGCCTGCCGCTTCTCCCGTCCGGCCACAGGCTGTTGAAACCGCCCGGATTGAGGAAGCTGTTGCCCAACCGGTTGCGCCTGCCGCCCCGGCTCCGGCAGCAGAAGCCGCGGACACGGACCAGGAATTTGAAGCAATCCTCTATGATGATACCCCGGCTGATGACAAAACCGCCCAGGGCCTTTCATGGACAGATGATGCCCGCACCATAGGCCGGGTGCAGCTTATGCTTCAGGCTTTGAACTTTTATAAAATGGTAGTGGATGGTATAATGGGGCCGGTTACTTACCAGGGCGTCCAGCGCTTCCGCTCCGAGTTCGGTCTTGGACAAGGCATAGTGGATGAGGCACTTATCCGGACCCTGGAAAACACCATCAAGGCTTCCCAGCAGCGGCTTGCGGCTCTTGGATTTTACAAGCTTGCCGTTGACGGCGTTCCAGGGCCTGCAACCTATCGGGCGGTTACAGAGTTTCAGCAGCAGAACAATCTTCCTGCGTCAGGCAGGCTTGACCGCATTACCCTGGAGGCTTTGGGGGTTTTATAAAGGCAAAAATCGTCAGAGGCCCCACCAGGAGTCAAACCGGGGCCTTTAACCCTGAATACCATCCGTAACAGGGCGGCAGGCTTTTATTAAAGGCCGGTTTCTTAATCCTCCTAACAAAAAGCGGTATCTGTGCATGAGTTCATCTTCGGAAAAAGACCTTGCTTTAGACATTGATGTTGAGAGGCTCATAACCGTCACCGAAGGAGGCAGCCTTGCTGAAACAGCAAGGGGTTTTTCCGTGTCAGGGCTTTCCGAGCGCCTGCGCCAGGAGCAGAAAAGGGCTGATGCAAGGAACACCCTTCTTGTAAAAATAATGGTCAGCCTATCCCATATTTTCAGGCAGGGCGGCTCCGGGAACCTTAACCAGGCGCTTAATACCGCCCAAATATTAGAAACTCAATTGGCAGATGCTTTTCAGATGACGGAAAAAGCATCCTCCCTGCTTATACGGCTTCGGGGCAGGACTCTGCCCGGCCAGGGCAAAACCGCAGCCCGCCATGATTTTGTCATCTGCTTTGGGCCGCTTGTTGTGGACCTTGCCCTTATTCAATTCATGGCAACACGGGATGACAAGGCGTTAAACATTGAGAGCCAGTTTGTTTCCGCAGCCCAGGCTCTTGCCGCAAACAACATCAACACCCTTCGCATTGAGCTTGTTGACCCGGATGACGACAAGGGCAAGGTACTGGCCCGCTCTCTGGAAGCCCTGTGCCGCTATGCCAGAAGCCGTGGGGTTGAGCAGGGCACCTGCGATGACCAGGGTCAGGCCTGCCTGGCCCTTATCCACGGGCCGGATAATGAAACGGACGCAAACCTTTCTCTGCTGGCTGCGGTCAACCGCCTTAACCCTCATGCAATGGAAATAATTGTCTCAAAGGTCCTGCCCCTGTGGATCAATGCACCGGAAAACAGCGCGCTGGGTGCCTGCGTTACCCTGTTCGATGCGGTTTTCACCTTTGAAAAACTCCGGCAGCAGCTTTTGCGGCCTGTTGTGGAAATCAACAACCTGCGCTGGCTTGTAACCACAAGGGCAGAGGAGTCCCTCACCGGATCAAAGGCCCGTATGGCAAGGGTGGCCTCCAAGGCCCTGGGTTCAGACTCGCCCAAAACCGCGCGCACTCTTGTTTGCCTCTACGACACGGATTACGGAAAGATTGACGGCTACCAGCTTGTGGAGCGAATAAAGCTTTTTTCGGATCTTCTCGATGGCCTTGAGAAACACGCCCTTCCAGCAGAGCGCGATACCCTGCTGTCCCACCTTTTCTCGGTGCTGCGGGACAGCCTGGAGCATGTGCCGGATACTGTATTTGATGATCTTGCCACCCCGCCTGGAAGCATGGAGAGCAGAAACTCCAAAGGCGAGGTCATAAAAAGGCCTGTTGACGATAGACTGTGGGAAATGGTTGTGTTTTTCCGCAAACGCTCCATCACCCGCAGCAAAATAAAGGCAATGCTCACCCAGGAGATCTACCTTGACGAGATGGACTATGATGTTTTGGGTGAGGATTTCGGCTTTTCGGAGCATCAGGCAAAAAGGCTCGTTAACATTCTTATCACCTGCTTTGACAAACAGGGCCATTTTTTGCGTCCGATTTTTGAAAAAAACCTGGCGGCCTTTGCAGCCCACGAAAAAATATTCGAATTTCTGTGGCATTATTTAAAGGAGCACCTGCACAAAAACGAGCGGGTTGCCTTTTTGAACGCGCTTCAACTGCTAATAGACAAGCTCAAAAACCCCCGCAACGCCATAAGGGTTCTGTTAAACGACTTTGCCTTTGACCCCAATGTTGTGCAGTTTTTCGACCGCAACGGACTGATGCTGGTGAACCTGCTCATGAGAAAATACTCCAAGGAGCTGCACCAGACAACAGAAACCACCCCCGAAGAGGTGTTGCTTGTAAAAGAGGGCCTTGACGAGCAAAGGGTGCTTTACGCCCGCCAGATTATGGACGAGGAAAGGGAACGCTTTTTCGGCAAGGTGCGCACGGTGCGCCTTGAGCTTAAAAAATCCCTTGACCCCTATGCCGTGGAATGGACCATGCCCGCAAGCTTCATGTTCACCCTTGAGCGGGAGGTTTTCATGCTTTTTGCCCTTGTGGGCGGTGTGGTGGGTGTGGCAGCCCTGCGAAGCGGGTTAAGGGAATACGGCAACCCAAATTCCGAAATCTGGGCAATGGCCGCCAGAGCCAACGCCCTGGGCCAGGCACTTGGCACCCTTCAGGTAATAATCCGCGGAATAAAACGCGTGGGCGAGCGCAGCGATATTGTTGCCGTCAGCGAGCTTGAAGCCACAAAAACCGATTTTTACAGGCTTCACAGCTCCATTGAGCATCGGGAGCAGGTGAGGCAGGTGCTCAAGTGGGCG
>JASEHB010000311.1 GCA_030018745.1 Desulfatibacillaceae bacterium
CTTCAAGGCCCTTAAATCAAGAAAAACCTCCAGGCGCCGCCAAACACTCGGCACCTGGAGGCGTTTTCATGGACCCGTCAGGATTTCATTGCTGCTTATGGGATGATCTTGATGTAATCCTTCTTGAAAACATCCCACTTGCCAGCCTTGGGATCGTACTTCGAGTTCACGAAGCAGAACCAGTTGGCATCATCCTGGCCCGGATAGTCGGCCTGATAGTAGAAGCCCGGGTAGCGGGTTTCCTTACGGAACTGGATGTGGCGCAGGTGTGCTTCCACAGTCCAGATGCGGTGATAGATTTCCCATGCACGCATAAGCTCGTGCAGGTCGCCTGCGCCCAGCTTCTTGCAGTCTTCGCGCATCACCTGGAGCATTTCCATGATGATTTCCAGAGACTTGGTGGAAGTCTGGTAGTAGGTGGCTGTGCCTGCGCCGTACTCGTTGGTGGCCTTCATGAGGCGCAGCGCCATGCCAGCGGGCTTGATGTAGTTGGGGTTGATGTCCTGGGCGGTGGTGTACTGGCTGTTTTCGTTGTACAGGCGCACGGGACGGTAAACCATGTCAACAAGCTCATCTGCGCCCTGGGCAATGGTGGGTTTGAAATCTGCGTGGTCACGCACCCATTGCACCATGGACTTGGCGCAGAGGCGGCCTTCAGCATGGGAGCCTGAAGAGAACTTGTGACCGGAGCAGCCAACGCCGTCGCCAGAGGTGAAAAGGCCCTTGACCGTGGTCATGCGGTTGTAAACCTTGCCGCCATCGCCCCACTTGTAGGAGGCCGGCACCCAGTCCAGATCCGGACCGGAGACCCACATGCCGCAGCAGCCGGAATGGGAGCCAAGCAGATACGGCTCGGTGGGCATAACTTCGGAATTCTTCTTCTCCGGCTCGGTGTCCGTGGCGCACCACAGGTTGGCCTGGCCGCAGGTCATGTCCAAAAAGTCTTCCCATGCTTCGGACTCAAGGTGCTTGAGTTCCTTCTTGTCCATGGTCTTGCCAAGCTCTGCCAGGGCGGTGACCGTGTCCATGATGATGGGGCCGCGGCCAGCCTTCATTTCAAACAGCATGAGGTGGTTGCGCAGACAGGTGGGTGTGACTGCCGCTGTGCCATAGGGAGCGAACTTCTGAAGCTCTGCCTTGGCTGCATCGGAAGCTGCAAAGTTTTCGCCCAGGCCGTTAAGGGTCTTGGCCTTGAACAGAAGGAACCATGCGCCGACAGGGCCGTAACCGTCCTTGAAGCGGGCGGGGGTGAAACGGTTTTCCATCATGGAAAGCTCTGCACCGACCTTCATGCACATGGTGTAGGTGGAGCCTGCGTTCCATACGGGGTACCAGGCGCGGCCTTTGCCCTCGCCAACCGAACGGGGCTGATAAATGTTCACTGCGCCGCCGCAGGCCACCATCATGGTGTTGCACTTGATGATGTAAACCTTGTTCTCGCGCACGGAAAAGCCCACTGCGCCGGCGATGCGGTTGTCTTCCTTGGCATCGAGCAGAAGCTCGACTATGAAGACGCGCTCAAGGATGTTTTCCTCGCCCAGGGCAAGCTTGGCAGCTTCTGCGACCACGCGCTTGTAGGACTCGCCGTTGATCATTATCTGCCATTTGCCGGTGCGGACAGGCTTGGCGCCCTTTTTCAGGGAGCCCATTGAAAGGCCCTTCTTGCCGTCCAGGTTCTTTCCTGCTTCATCCTTTTTCCAGATGGGCAGGCCCCATTCTTCGAACAGGTGCACGGAGTCATCAACATGCACGCCAAGGTCGAAGATAAGGTCTTCGCGAACCAGGCCCATAAGGTCGTTGCGGACCATGCGGACATAGTCATCCGGGCTGTTTTCGCCAATGTAGGTGTTGATTGCGGAAAGGCCCTGTGCCACTGCGCCGGAGCGCTCCATGGCGGCCTTGTCCACGAGAAGGACCTTCTTGTCGGTCCACTTCTTGATCTCAAAGGCGGTGCCGCAAGCAGCCATGCCGCCGCCCACGATGAGGATGTCAACTTCCATTTCCTCTACTGCGGGATTGGAAACGGCCTTGAGTTCGCCCATCGGTTTATTCGGAAGTGCCATATTTATTCCTCCTGAAACAAGAGATTTGTGTTTTCAAATTCAACAAAAATTTTAACCCTCATCCCGGCCGAATTTAAGGCCGGATCGCCTTATTTGGCGATCTCTTTGGGGGCGGGGTATTTCAAGCCGTCAACCTCTTCGGTGGAGAGCAGGTTGCTGTCCAGGTCCTTGCCCTTGAGGTCTTTGTAGGCGTTGGCAGTTCCTTCAGCGGTTGTCCGGATGGGGAACTTGAAGCGCTTGATGGTGCCGTTGCGGAACTTGCAGGTCCACATGACATCCTCGGTGCCCATCATGGGCATGATGGAGCTTCCCAGAGGCACGAAGTCGGAGTAGCCGCGCACTTCAATGGCCTGGGTGGGGCAAATCTTCACGCAGGAGAAGCACTCCCAGCACTGATCGGGTTCCTGGTTGTAGGCCTTCATGGCATTGGGATCAAGAACCATGAGGTCATTGGGGCAAATGTACATGCAAGCGGTCTTTTCGCCGCCCTTGCACCCGTCGCATTTCTCTGTGATGACGAAACTCGGCATAAACTTTCCTCCTAAATTGTTGTTACCTGCCAAAATTAACAAAGATACAGGATAATCCGGCAACCCGCCGCGTTCTTACGCGGCACGGCGGCTGCCCCCGTAAGCAAAATTGCCTGTCCACCTCCCTTCTTAAGGTCTCCTTAAATTTTAAGGATAAAAGAGTTTATAAAAGGTCGTTTCCCAAAACCTGGCGCATTGAAGCGCTCTGCATATTCTTATGGTCAAGCAACAGCCCTCAAAAATTTTAAAGGGCTGCATTACAAGGCCTTTGTCTTTACCGCCTTAAAACCCCTGCCTGCACGGCCCTTAAAGGGCTGCCAAAGCGCCGTCCGCCCGTGGGGCAGAAGCAAGGGATTCAACAAGACCCGTTTAAAACATCGCCTTGTGGATTTGTCAAGGCTTTTTGAGGGAACATTCATTGCCCAAACAAGGCCTTTTAAGGCCGCAGTGCCTTGCCTTTTCTGCAAAAGGCTTATTTTGCAGGCGCTCCGATGTTTTTCCCGCCAAAAAAGGATGGAATTGGACCAAAACCTGTTACTGAATGCCCCTTCTTTTTTCGGGTCTGCAAAATCCTTAAAAGATGCGCCAAATGACTTGAAAAAGCTCATCAGGTCGGATAGAAACCACACCACGGGCAGAGCCTGGCAGCCTTTTGCAGGTGTATGCAAAAACGCCGCGTTGAAAGGCTTTTTTGCCGGGAGCAAGGCTGCCTGCGCCAGCGCTGTTTTTGCGCTCATTTTTGGTGAATAATCCGGGACAGGTCATGGACAGCTTTGTTGTCATATTCATAAAGGGCTTTCTCACCGGGCTTTTGCTGTGCGCGCCCTTTGGGCCTGTGGGAGCAATGGCCTTAAAGCACACAGTTAACCACGGCAAGACCGCAGGAGGGGCCGCCATCCTGGGCGGCACCGTGGTGGATCTCATCTACTGCTCCATTGCGGGGCTTGGCATAACACTTATCAGCCAGTTCATAGAAGATGAATTTGTCTGGATACAGGCTCTTGCAGGGCTTGTGATCATAGGCTACGGGCTTAAAATCTTTTCAGGCAACACATCGGATATGCATGTCCCCAAAGTGGGGGACGCCTACATAGAGCCAACAGGCCCCAGCCTGCGGGACGCCTTCTGGTCAGCTTTCCTTGTCATGGCCGTCAACCCCATGCCCATCCTTATCTTCACAGTCATGTTCTCCGCCCTGGGCGTCCACGGCTGGAAAGGGGATTACGAGGCCACCTTTGTGCTGGTGGCTGGGGTGGGACTTGGCTCCTTTGCCTGGGCGCCCCTGCTGGTGACAGCCATCGGCTTTTTCGGCGAAGACTTCAGCCCCGAAAGAAGGCGCAGCGTGAGCAGGTTTTCAGGGCTGCTGCTGGCGGTGTTGGGGTTGCTGCTCGGCCTCTCCTCACTAGTTAAATAGGGGCGGTTCCAGGAAGACGATAGCTGCGTTGCGCTTCACTCGGAATTTCGGTCACATACAAAAAGTATGCTCCCTC
>JASEHB010000312.1 GCA_030018745.1 Desulfatibacillaceae bacterium
CGCATCTGCTTGCCGGGCTTTTTTAGGAAGTCTCCATCCCATGCGCTGCTTTTTACAAGCTCATAATTGAAGCAATGTTTTGCCTTTTTGTCCTTCCTTACCCAAAGAAGGGTTTCATGGCTTGCCGTGAACATTCGGCAGGCAAGATTGGGCGCAGCATTGGGCTTGAACCAGCAGATGTCGTTGATAAGGTGCCAGCCCTGCTGCTGCAAGGCAAAACCACAGGCATAAATGGAATGATATGTGCCGGAAATCCAAAGTGAGCCATGGGGTTTTAAAACCCGCCTGCAAGCCTCTATCCATTTGTAATGAAAGTTGAAATCCTCCTGGCTGCCCTTGCTTTTATCCCACTTGCCCTTGTTTACGCTTACCCGCTTGCCTGCGTGGCAGGTAAATCCATCATTGGATAAGTTGTAGGGGGGATCAGCAAAAATCAGATCAATGCACTCATCAGGCAGAGCATCAAGAACAGCTATGGCATCCCCATGATACAGCCGCAAGTTTTTTTCGGAATAATGAGCCGTGATCATGGATAAATCCCAGGTGCTCCTGAAATAGTTTTCAAGCCGGCAAAAATCACGCCCTGTC
Source organism: Desulfatibacillaceae bacterium (assembly GCA_030018745.1). GTDB lineage: Bacteria > Desulfobacterota > Desulfobacteria > Desulfobacterales > Desulfatibacillaceae > JAGVAW01. The sequence goes on from JASEHB010000312.1 coordinate 589, forward strand.
AAAGTAGGCAAAGCGCATGGTGAAAATGCCCCGGCCCTGGGTGGCGCTGCGCAGGGCTGTGGAGTAACCGAACATTTTTGACAGGGGAACCATTGCCCGCACGGACTGGGCGCCCCGCCGGGCCTCTATGGATTCCACCTTGCCGCCCCGGCTGTTGAGATCTCCGATCACATCGCCCATAAAGTCATCGGGCATGACAACCTCCACCTCCATGACCGGACCCATGAGAAAGCTGTCCGCACCGGCAAGGGCCTGCTTCACGGCCAGGGTTGCAGCCACGCGGAAGGCAAGCTCCGTGCCGCCGCTCTCCTTCATTGCCGCATCCTTCAGAACCGCCTGCACATCCGTAACCGGGTAGCCCATGCATATACCGCTTTGCAGCCCTTCTTCCATACCCTTTTTGGCTGCCAGGGCAAGGTTTGCGGGCAGTTTGTCCTCCGGCAGGGCAATCTGCACGCTGTTGCCCCTGGCCCTTTGCAGGGGGCCAAGCTCCACAGTGGCCTGCGCCCACAGGCTTTGGCCAGCGACCTCCTGGTCAAAGACCGCTGTGGCGGAAGCGGCCTTGCCAATGCCCTCCCTGTGCATGACCTGGGGCTTGCCCACATTGACTTCCACATTGAAATCCCGCTGCATCCTTTTTACCAGCACATCCAGATGAAGCTCGCCCATGCCCGAAATTATCATCTGGCCGGTTTCCTCATCCTCGGCAAAACGGAAGGTGGGGTCTTCTGCTGCAAGCTTTTCAAGCACAAGGGCAAGCTTGTCGCGGTCGCCCGCGGTTTTCGGCTCAACGGCAATGCTCATAACCGGCTCGTAGGTGTCAATCCGCTCAAGGATGACCGGCCGCTTGCTGCTGCAAAGGGTGTCGCCCGTGGCAGGCATTTTAAGGCCCGTCACGCCCACAATGTTGCCCGGACCCGCCGAATCTATCCGCTCGCGCTTGTTGGCATGGATGGCCATGATTCTGGCGCAGCGTTCCCTTACATTGAGGATGGGGCTGTACACCTCCTCGCCTGCGGTGAGCACGCCCGAATAGATGCGCACAAAGCACATTTTGCGGCCATCGAACATGCTTACCTTGAAGATGAGGGCCGCAAGAGGCTCCTTTTCCGTTGCCGCGCACAAAACAGGCTCGTGGGTGGCCGGATCCACACCTTTTACCGGCGGAACCTCCGTGGGGCTTGGCAGGTAGCGGACAATGGCATCCAGCAGCGGCTGCACGCCCTTGTTTTTGAGGGCGGAGCCGCAGAGCACCGGAACGCCCGTGCGCATAAGCGTTGCCTTGCGGATGGCCGCCACAAGCTCATCCTGCGATATCTCCTCCTCGGCAAGGTACTTTTCCATGAGGGAATCATCGCAGTCTGCTGCATCCTCAATGAGCTTTTCCCGGTAAAGCTCGGCCTCGCGGGCTAGCTCGCCGTCAACAGGCAGGCGCGAAAAACTTGCGCCCAGGGTATCGTCATCCCAGACGATTTTTTCCATGCTCACAAGGTCCACAACACCTGAAAAGCTGTCCTCAATCCCAATGGGAATCTGAAGAACAAGGGGTTTTGCGCCCAGGCGGGACTTGATCTGCTCCACGCAGTTGAAAAAGTCTGCGCCAATGCGGTCAAGCTTGTTCACAAAGGCGATTTTGGGAACCTTGTATTTATCGGCCTGCCGCCACACGGTTTCGGACTGGGGCTGAACCCCGCCCACCGCGCAGAACACGCCCACCGCGCCGTCCAGCACCCGCAGCGAGCGCTCCACCTCAATGGTGAAGTCCACATGGCCGGGCGTGTCTATAAGATGAATCTCAAGGCCTTCCCATGTGCAGGTGGTGACAGCGGAAGTTATGGTTATGCCCCGCTCCTGCTCGTCTGCCATCCAGTCCATGACCGCCTCGCCGTCATGAACCTCGCCCATTTTGTGGGAGCGGCCCGTATAATAAAGGATGCGCTCGGAAACTGTTGTCTTGCCCGCATCAATGTGGGCGATGATGCCGATGTTGCGCATCTTCTGTATATAAGCGTCTTTTTTCATTGTATGAGCCGCAAATCCGGGCCTAAAGGCTTCCGGATATCCAGATGTCCTGCCAGGGTTTCTTCCTGCTGGCCATCAATTAGCAATTTGACAAAATAAATCCCGTCCACATTCAAAACAAGGGTATTCACAACAGACCAGATGGTCATAAGCTCCCCGGCAGAGCCGCCCGGATGGTTTGTTATTATCCCGCGGGAAAAATCCACAAAGCAGACGCCGTTTTCATCCACATAAACGCTGTTCAACAGCGTTCCCTCCGGAATGACTGAAATGGCCTCCTGTTTGGGGCCTTCAAGCAGGGCCTCCATTATTGTAAGCGCCCTTGCCGAAAGATTTGCAGGCAGCGGCAGATAACGAGGCTCTGCCACAAGCAAAGGTTCGGCAGGATGGCCGAAATACAGATGCACCAGGGCCGTTTCCGGCGCTTTTGGGTCAACAGCTTCCGGCACCGGAGGCCTTGGCATAAAGGCGAAAAAGTAAACAGCCCCGGCTATAAGGGCTGCGCCGACCAGGGCCAAGGCGGCTGCCCAAAAAGTTTTGGATTTTGGCGTTTTCATGCTTTGCCAGCCTTTGCGCTGCCAGTAGAAAAGAAAAAGTATGGCAGGAGTGCACAAAAAGTCAACCCTGACGGCCCCAGAAAGCCGTGGGCGGTGTTGCACTTCGCATCAAGGCTTGGTCATGTACCAACTGTACACTCCCTCGCCTTTCGCTCGTGCGCCTTGCCCACGGCTCTCTGGAGCCGTCAGTTATCTGGAGAGGCGGCTCCGGGAAAATGAGGGCTGCGTTACGCGAGGCATCGCCGGGTCTCGATGTACCAGCAGTACACCTTCGCCCCGGCTCGCCCCGCAAGCCTTGCCCTCGTTTCCCTGGAACCGCCCTGTGCGCTGGGGGTTGAAAAGAAAAAAACAAAAACCCTGGAAATGCCCTGTGCGCCTTGCCCACGGCCGGGCGGTACTGGCAACTTGTTGCCGGTCGTAGGTTGGGTGGTTCTTGCGTGTAACGCAAGGTTCACCCAACAAAACCACGCGCTGGGCAGTTTTGTAGGTTGGGCCAGCAAATCCGGTGCAGAGGGATGCAGGAAGGCCTTGACCTTTTCCGGATTTGCGTGGCCCAACAAAAACAGGCGCCGGACGGCAGGGGCGTGAAGGCAAAAGGGAAACGGATTGTTGTTGGGCTACGCTTTTCGCTAAAGCTAGCCCAACCTACGAATCTTCGCTCAAGCTAGCCCAACCTACCGGTTCCAAAGCCTTCGCGGGGATGACGGCGTGGGGGTGTTTCTGCCTTCAACCAGCAGCGTACAGGACGGTTCTGGAGAGAAAAGTTTTCCCTCAACAAAAGGTCCTGGCCACCCCAGGTGAGGCGGATGCAAGGTGCACAAGCAAGGGTCCAGGGAATACACTCATAGCCGTAAAAAAAGAAAAGGCCCTATTGTTGGGTGAACCTTGCGCTAACGCGCAAGAACCACCC
>JASEHB010000313.1 GCA_030018745.1 Desulfatibacillaceae bacterium
GGTCAAAGCTTTCCTGCCTCCCTTTGTGCCGGATTTGCTAGCCCAACCTACGATTTTTTTTCGTGTGTTTCGTGTTTTTTGTGGTTAAATTTATTTTTTTGCCTTTTGCGCTTTGATACCCTTGTTGCAAAAGCAATTTTTGGGTAAAGTTGCTTTGCAGCCGCTGGCTTGCAATCGTTTTTAAACCTTTTGCCCGGCAGGGGGACAATGGAAGACGCAAGGCAGCAGCCTGAAAACAGCCCGGAAACAATAAAGAAGCAGATTGAAAGCCATTTGCGCTATTCCTTGGGCAAAACACCCGATGAAGCCTCCATAGGCGACATCTATGCGGCCCTGGCCTACTGCCTGCGCGACAGGCTGATGGACAGGATGCTGGCCACCCGCGCCCGCTTTCGCGAGGCCGGGGCAAAGCGCCTCTCTTACCTTTCCCTGGAGTTTTTGATTGGCCCATCGCTTGGCAGGAACATGCTTGCGCTTGGCATTCGCGAAGCCTGCGAGCAGGCGGTGGCCGCCCTTGGCTTGAACATCAATGATGTGGAGGCCCAGGAGGCGGACCCGGCTTTGGGCAACGGCGGCCTGGGAAGGCTTGCCGCCTGCTTTTTAGAGTCTTTGGCCACCCTCAACATGCCTGGCTACGGATACGGCATTCATTATGATTACGGGCTGTTCCGCCAGGAAATACGAAACGGCTACCAGATTGAAAAGCCAGACCAATGGGCCTTGTCAGCAGCCCCGCTTCAGGTGCAGCGGCTGGACCACACTGTGCTTGTGCCCCTTTATGGCAGGATTGAGCATTTCAAAGACCGCTGGGAGGGCTACAACCCCTCGTGGCTGGACTGGCAGGTGGTGCTGGGCGTTCCCTACGACATTCCAAATTGCGGCTACGGCGGGGACACGGTAACCTATCTGCGCCTTTTCACGGCCCAGCCCTCCAAGGACTTTGACATAAGAATCTTCAACCAGGGCGACTATTTTGCTGCAATGGAGCAGAAAATTGACACGGAGAAAATCTCCAAAATCCTTTATCCAAGCGATCTGGTTCAGTCGGGCAAGGAGCTTCGCTTAACCCAGGAGTATTTTCTTGTGGCCTGCGCCCTGAAGGACATTGTGCGCCGCCACCTGGATGTTTACGGCAACATAAGCGACTTTGACGAAAAAAACGCAATCCAGCTCAACGACACCCATCCATCGCTTGCCATTGCCGAGCTTATGAGAATTCTTGTGGATGAGCAGTGGATGGACTGGGAGCCTGCCTGGGACATAACAAAAAAAACCTTTGCATACACCAACCACACCCTTTTGCCCGAAGCTCTGGAAACCTGGCCCGCAGGCCTTTTGGGCTATCTTCTGCCCAGGCACATGCAGATAATCGAGGAAATCAACCACCGCTTTTTAGAGCAGGCAATCGCCCTGTATCCGGATGACCGCCAGAGGCTTGCCCGCCTTTCCATATTCGAGGAAGGCCAGGAAAAAATGGTGCGCATGGCAAACCTTGCCATTGTAGGCTCCCACAGCGTGAACGGCGTTTCCGCCCTTCACACGGAGCTTGTGAAGACAAGGCTTATGCCCGATTTTTTTGATATGTGGCCCGAAAAGTTCAATGCCAAGACAAACGGCATAACCCCGCGCCGCTGGCTGCAAAAGGCAAACCCAGGCCTTACCGCCCTTCTGGCGCGCCACATCGGGCCGGATTTTGTGGCGGACATGGAAAAGCTTTCCGCCATTTTGCCCCTTGCCGGAGATGCGGCCTTTGCGGAGGAGTTTTTGAAGGTGAAGCGCGCCAACAAGGTAAATCTTTTGCCCCTGCTGCACAATACCGCCATGATAAAGGCGGACCCGGATGCGCTCTTTGACATCCAGGCAAAGAGAATTCACGAATACAAGCGCCAGTTGCTCAACATTTTGGGCATAATGGCCGATTACCTTGCCCTTGTGGAGGACGGGGAGTATCCGGCCTCGCCCTTTGTGGCCCTTTTTGCAGGCAAGGCCGCGCCCGGCTACACAACCGCAAAAAAAATAATAAAGATGATTCACTGCGTTGCAGAGGTGATAAACAACGACAAGCGCACCCGCGGGGCCATACAGGTGGGCTTTGTGCCGGATTTTCGGGTTTCCATTGCAGAAAGGCTTGTGGCTGCGGCGGATCTCTCGGAGCAGATTTCCACAGCCGGGTACGAGGCTTCGGGCACGGGCAACATGAAGTTTGCGGCCAACGGCGCGCTCACCATAGGCACCCTGGACGGGGCAAACATAGAGATAGAGGAGAAAGTGGGCGGCGAGAACCTGTTCATATTCGGCCTGGATGCAGAGCAGGTGGCGGATATGTGCGCCAGCAAAGCCTACCGGCCCAGGGAGATTGCAGATAAAAACCCGGAGCTTGCCAGGGTTATGGACGCCTTGAAAAGCGACCGCTTCTGCCCTGGCGAGCCGGGCCTTCTTGAATGGGTCTGGCATTATCTTTACAATGAAAACGACCCATACCTGCATCTGGCGGATTTTGCATCCTACTGCAAAACCCGCAGGCAGGCCAGGGCCGATTACGCGGACAGCGCCGGGTGGGCAGGCAAGGCAATATGCAATGTGGCCCGCATGGGCTGGTTTTCCAGCGACCGCACCATAAGGGAATATGCCTCTCAAATATGGAACATAGCGCCATTAACAGGCTTGGATGGAGAATAGGCAGTCATGCGATACGAAAGCAGCATTGTTTCAGGGGTGAGCATACTCACCATAAAGGAGCAGGCTCTGGATGCCTCCATTGCCCAGGATCTCAAGGAAACCCTCGCAAACCATGCCCAAAGGGCAAAGGGCGCCTTTGTTGTGGATATGTGCTGCGTGGAATTTTTGGATTCCACAGCCCTGGGCGCGCTGGTTTCCGTGCTCAAGGTTCTTGGCAAGGCTTCCGAGCTTTACCTTTGCAATTTGAGGCCCCAGGTTTTAAGCGTGTTCTCGCTAACAAGGCTGGACAGGGTTTTTAAAATAGTGCCGACAGTGCAAAGCGCAGTCCAGGCCCTTTCAGGCTGAAAGCCTTGCGTGGCAAAAGCAGGAAACAAGGTGGTCGTTGACAAGGCCTGCCGACTGCATGTAGGCATAGCATATTGTAGGCCCCACAAAGGCAAAGCCGCGCTGCTTCAAGTCTTTTGCAAGCTCTTGGGAGGTTTTTGTGCTGGCCGGGACTTGGGCCATTTCCTTCCAGGCATTCTGCACGGGCTTTCCGCCCACAAATCGCCACAAATAGGCGTCAAAGCTGCCAAAGCCCTCCTGCACCTTTAAAAAGGCGCGGGCGTTTTGTATTGCAGCCTCAATCTTTTTTCTGTTGCGGATAATGCCGGGGTTTTCCAGCAGCTCCTCCACCTTCTCCGGGCCAAAGCAAGCCACCGCAGCAGGCTCAAACCCGTCAAAAAGCTGCCGGTAGCAGGGCCTTTTTCTTAAAATGGTGAGCCAGCTCAAGCCTGCCTGGGCGCCTTCCAGCACCAGAAGCTCAAAAAGGCGCACATCATCATGAAGGGCAACGCCCCATTCATGATCGTGGTAGTCCATGTAAAGAGGATCTGTTACGGCCCAGGGGCAGCGCGTCAGGTAGGGGGGCAAAGGGCCGGTCACAGCAGAATCACATCATGGGCCTCGTGGCCCTTTTCCCCGGCAATCACGGCAAATTCCACCCTCTGGCCCTCCCGCAGGGTGCGGTACCCGGCCCCTGCTATGGAGCGGTAATGCACAAAAATCTCCTCTCCATTTTCGCGGGCTATGGTTCCATAACCCGCAGCATCGTGGAACCACTTCACCATCCCGGTTTCCCGCTCTTCCATAGAACCTCCTGAATTTGATAAGGACAGTGTGCTCACTCCCTCAAGCTTTCCCCAAAAGCCCAAAGGGAACTGCAACAGGTTTTTGCCTTCATGGGCCATTATAACCATTATTCCCGGTTCAAAGCAATGGCAGGCAGCAAAAATGGCAGGCAGCAAAAAGCGCAGAATTGCAGGTTGAGCTGGAGCGGAACCGCAGGTTGGGCCAGAGCGGAATCGTAGGTTGGGCTAGCTTTAGCGTAGCCCAACAAAAGGGTT
>JASEHB010000314.1 GCA_030018745.1 Desulfatibacillaceae bacterium
AAAAGGGCGGCCGCATATTCCATACTTTATTGGTATTGTTTTTGGCAAGCTGTTTTGCGGATGGGAGCCGCTTCAGCCCTTTGCAAGATTCCTGTAACGAATCCTGTGGGGCCTGTCCGCATCCGCGCCCAGGCGCTTTTTGCGGTCAGCCTCGTAATCGGACCAGTTGCCGTGGTTGAAAATAACCTGTGCATCATCCTCAAAGGCCAGTATGTGGGTGGCCACGCGATCCAGAAACCAGCGGTCGTGGCTTACAATGACCGCGCATCCTGCAAAGTTTTCCACCGCATCCTCAAGGGCGCGCAGGGTGTTCACATCCAAATCGTTTGTAGGCTCATCCAGAAGGAGAACATTGGCCCCTTTGGTGAGCATCTTGGCAAGGTGAACGCGGTTTCTTTCCCCGCCGGAAAGCTCCTTGACCTTTTTTTGCTGGTCAGGCCCCATGAAGTTGAAGCTTGACACATAGGCACGGCTGTTCCGGGAGCGGCCTCCCAGGTCCAGGCTCTCCTTTTTGCCGGAAATTTCCTCCCACACGCTGTTTTCGCCGTTTAGGGTGTCCCGGCTCTGGTCAACGAAGGCAAGCACAACGGTCTTGCCCAGCGAAACCTCGCCGGAATCGGGCTTTTCCTGGCCTGCTATCAGGCGCAGAAGGGTGGTCTTGCCTGATCCGTTTGGCCCTATGATCCCCAAAATGGAGCCTGGCGGAATGGCCACGGAAAGGTTGTCAATTAGCAGGCGGTTGTCGTAGGCCTTGGTGGCATTGGAAAAGGCGATGGCCTGATCCCCCAGGCGCGGGCCGGGCGGAATGTATATTTCCAGATTTTCGCGAACTGCCTCATATTCCTGGGAAAGCAGGCGCTCGTATGCTGCAACGCGGGCCTTGCCTTTGGCCTGGCGGGCCTTGGGGGTCATGCGAATCCATTCAAGCTCGCGCTCAAGGGTTTTCTGGCGCTTGCTCTCGGATTTGGATTCCCTGGCAAGGCGCTCCTTTTTCTGCTCCAGCCAGGATGAATAATTGCCTTTCCAGGGAATGCCGTGCCCCCTGTCCAGCTCAAGAATCCATCCTGCCACATTGTCAAGGAAGTAGCGGTCATGGGTCACTGCAATGACCGTTCCCTTGTACTGCTGAAGGTGCTGTTCCAGCCAGGCCACGGATTCAGCATCCAGGTGGTTTGTAGGCTCATCCAGAAGAAGGATATCCGGCTCAACAAGAAGCAGGCGGCACAGGGCCACCCGGCGGCGCTCGCCGCCCGAAAGGACATTCACAGGTGTCTCCGGGGGCGGGCAGCGCAGGGCGTCCATGGCCATTTCCAGGCGGTTATCCAGGGTCCAGGCATCGAACTTATCCAGCTTTTCCTGAACTGTTGCCTGCTCCTCCACAAGGGCGTCAATGTCTGCATCCGGCTCGCCAAAGCTGGCGTTTATCTTCTCGAAACGCTCAAGAAGCTCCACGATAGGGGCCACAGCCTCCTGAACCACCTCAAGCACGGTTTTGTTGGGGTCAAGGCCCGGCTCCTGGGGCAGCAAACCCACGGAATAGCCCTTGGAGAGCATTGTCTCGCCGGTGTGGGACTGGTCAAGGCCGGCCATTATGCGCAAAAGGGTGCTTTTGCCGGAGCCGTTTGCGCCGATCACGCCTATTTTGGCTCCATAGTAAAAACCCAGAGAAATATCCCGCAGGATGACCCGGTTGACAGGCACAACCTTGCCCACGCGGACCATTGAATAAATTACCTTGGTGTCGGACATACAGGCTCCCTTTTGCGGCCATGCGGCCACAAAAAATAAAAGAATTTGAAGGCCTTGCTTGCGGGAAGGCATCCGGAAAAAAACTGATTGACGCAGCTTTGTTTAGCACAGTTGCAATTTTGGAGCAATTGCCTGCCAGCGGATTCCTTATTTAATAAAGGGGAAGTTGTCTTCGGCTTCCTTAACCAAATGAGGCAATTGCAAAACTAGACAAAAAAAATTGGGGAAGGTTCTGTTTTTGAAGGTATGCCGGAAAAGCTTTTTTCCCGGAGGCTTTGGGACTTTTTAAGGCAGCACCTTTATTTTTCCGAAAACCCCGTCAAAGCCCCCTGTTTTTACAACCCGGCCCTGGCGCATGAGGCAAAGGGCCTCTGCCAGGCGGGGCATTTTGCGCCTTTCAAGCTCCTTTGGGGCCAGATACCTCAAGATGAAAAGCTCCGGCCCGAATTCCGTTAGAAGCCCCTCATAGGCTGCCTGCACCTTTTTGCTGGCCGGGCCAACCTTAAGCACCTCACCAAGAAGGGACTCCAGGGGAACAAGGCTCAAAAAGGGAGGGGCATTTTGGGGACGATGGCCATCGGGCCTGTCCGCCAACTGGCAGACACGGTTTAAAACCCCCACGGTGAGCGGCTTGCCGCAGGCCGGGCACAGGCCGCCATTCAATGCGGTCTGCTCCGGGTGCAGGCTCACGCCGCATTTGCGGTGGCCGTCCAGGTGGTATTTGCCCTCTTCGGGAAAAAATTCGATTGTGCCGCCAAAAAGCTTGCTGTCGCCCGTTTTTAAGGCTTTTTTCATGGCAAAATAGGAAGGCTCGCACAAAAAAACCGTGGCGTTTCTGGCAAGCTTTGCAGGCGAGTGGGCATCGGAATTGGAAATCAGGGTCACATTGTCCAGGCAGCTTACCCGCCAGTTCATGGCAGGGTCAGAGGAAAGGCCTGTTTCAACGGCAAAAACATGGCCTGCAAGGTCATCAAAGCACTCTTCAAGGGAATCAAACCCGGATTTGGACCCAAGAACCGAAAACCAGGGTGTCCAGATGTGGGCTGGAACCAAAAAACCGTCAGGGTTTGTTTCCAGAACAATTTCAAGCAGGTCCCTGGCATCCAGGCCCAGAATTGGCCGCCCGTCCGAGCGGATGTTGCCTATTTTTCCAAGCTTGTCCGAAAATCGCCCGGCAGAGTCCATATCCGGAAAAAACACAAGGTTATGAACCTTGCGGGTTTTGCCGTTTTTCTTGTATATGCTCGATATTTCAACAGAAAGGATGAAGCTCACCTGCCCCTGGCAGGAGGGCGGGGCCTTATGGGCCACCTGCCTTTCAATTTCCGGGGCCAGGGCAAAGAGGCCAGGTTGGGCTGGCACAAGCTTTGTCTTTAGCTGCTCAAACCACGCCGGATGCGTAAAATCGCCGGTGGCCACAACTCCAAGGCCCTTTTTTTTTGCCCACAGGGCCAGATGCTCCAGGTCGCAGTTTTTTGCCGTGGCCCGCGAGTAGCAGGAGTGAATGTGCAGATCCGCAACAAAGGGCATGAAAAGCTCCTTTTTATGGGGCAAATTTACGGTGAGCCTCAAGGCTTTTAGCAAAGGCAGGCCCTTTTGTAAAAAGCCTTTTTAAAGAGAGCGCAAAGTCGGCAGCCGGGCAGGGGGGATGCCAGGAGCGATATGGCTTAATGGGGATGGTCGGGCGGTTGACGGTCATAGCGCCCCAAAACGCTTTCAATTCTGAACTGCAACCTTTTTCGGAAATCTTCCAGGTTGTTTTCTTCCCATACAATGCAATTGTATTGCCTTATATCAAAATGAATATCTTTCAAATGATCTTCCCGGCAGGTCCAGATGACCTCTAGACCAAGGCCTTTTGCAAAGCCAGCCTCAAAATACACACCGCCCCTGTGCCCGGTAAAATCGGCGACCATAAAGCGGCTTCGCCGGATCTGGGCAATTATCTCGTCATCAATTTTTCCGACATGCTCTTTCTGGTCAGCCCTGTAATGCTCATACCCGGCATCCCAAATGCCGGGAACAATTGCCTCTTTAAAAACCCTATCCATAGACGAATCAAACCACATGGCCACAAAAGCTTGTTTCATGTCGGCGTTGATTCGCTTCAATTTTTCAAGATGAGCCCAACCATCAGGTGAAATTTTAAAACCTGAACGGCAATAAGGGGTGGATAAGCTAAGACTATCGTGGGATATTCTTTCCTCTGAACATAAATATCTCAAAATCTCTTCCAGTTCTTTTTCGTTGAGGCACCACGCATAACCAATAAACGCGTTGACATCTATATCTACAAATTGGCCAGCATATCT
>JASEHB010000315.1 GCA_030018745.1 Desulfatibacillaceae bacterium
CTCTGTGGCCCCGGCGCATGGCTTTGATTTTTTTGGAGATTTTGAGGCCCCGGAAATAACGGTTGAGACAAAAACAGACCAAAAAGCCCAGGCTCAAGGCTTCTGGTCGCGTTTTTCCCTTTTTGGGGATGTCTCCCTTTCCACAGCCTTTGACTGGGACCATGACGAGCCACAGCCCGGCAAAAAAAACTTCAACGGCCTTTCCCGCCAGCGCCTAAAACTTTACCTTGGTGTTGACACCCAGCTTTCCCAGGAATGGAAAACCAGGGTTTCGGGCCTTTTCTGGTACGATTTTGTTTTTGATATTTTAGGCAAGGAAGATTACGAAAAAAGCTTCGTTGACTCCATGAAGGACCAGACCGAGCTTTGGGAAACCTGGATTCAGGGGCCTCTCCTGCCTGGGCTGGAGCTGCGTTTTGGCCGTCAGATTGTTGTCTGGGGGACATCCGAAACCCTGCGGGTGACAGATGTCATAAACCCGGTTGACAACCGCGAGCCGGGCATGACCGACATTGAGGATATCCGCCTGCCCCTTTTGATGACCCGGCTTGACTACACTTTGGGCAGGTGGTCATTCACCAGCCTTTTTATCCACGAGATGCGCCCGGATAAGCTGCCTGCCTGGGGAAGCCCCTACTACCCCTTTGATCAGGCCCTTCCTTATGACAACAAGCCAAGCATGGCTCTGGACAACCTTCAATGGGGCTTTGCGGTTAATGGCAGGCTCACCGGGCTTGATGTGGCCCTTTATCTGGCCAATTATTTTGACCATGTACCTTATTTCACGGTTACGGGAGGCATATCCGGGCTTAACGAGCTTGTGGATTATGTGCTGAACCTTGAGCCACCCGCAAGCCTTGCAGACTTTGACCCGGCCAACTTTACGCTGCCACCATCCATTGCCGTTGCATATAGGGCCGAGCGCCGTTACAGCAGGCTTACAATGTTGGGCGCTGCCGCCACCTTTACAAAGGGAAGCTGGATTTTAAAGGGCGAGGCAGCCCACACCGAGGGCCACCGCTTTTTGCTGATTCAGGACAGGGAAAAGGAGCGCTTTGACTGGCTTTTGGGCGTGGAATACATGGGGTTTTCCAAAACCACTCTCAGCCTGGAAGGATTTTGGAGCCATTACCCAAGCTTTGAAACCCTTATGGAGTACACGCCCGAAGCGCCCAAGCAAAGCCAGGCAATTCTTGCAGGCCGCATAACCCGCGACTTTTTGCGGGACAAGCTACGAATCATAGCAGTGGGTTTGGCTGCCGGCGACTGGGGAAATGACGGCTGGTTTTTCAGAACCCAGGCGGATTACGACTGGGCGGACGGCATTGCAGTTACGCTGGGAGTAACCATATATGGCTCAGGCAACCTGGATCTTTACAAGGCCCTGGATAAAAATGACAGGGTCTTTGCCCAGGTGAAATACAGCTTTTAAGTGCAAGGCAACTTTGGCCGGGAATAATACCCGGCTTTTTTAACTTTATCAGCTTTTTTAAACTTACCTTTTTTCCCGCGAAAGGCTTTATCTTAAAATGAACAGGCGCAAGTTTTTAAAACTCTCACTGGCTGCCGCATCAATAGCATCAGCTCCGGCCCTTCTGGCAGGTTGCAGCACAAAGACAAGTATTCCCAAAATGGATGCAAGCCGTCCTCTCATAATCAAAAACGCCCTGCTTGTGGATGTGGAAAAGGGGGCCATTGTTCAAAATGCCTCTGTTGTGGTGGAAAAGGGCATCATCCGCTCCGTGTGGAGAGATGAGGGTTTTTTCCCTTCAGGCGCCCAAACTTTGGACCTTGGCGGCCGCTACCTCATGCCCGGCCTCATTGACGGTCATTGTCACTCCACCAGTTCGGCAGGTTTTGGCATAAGCACCTTTGAAGCCTGGCGGCATTTGATGCAGCTTCGCCGCAATTATGAGGCCTGCATCCGCACCGGGGTCACCACCATTCGGGATACAGGCGCTTTTCCCGGCCTGCTGCACGGCTTTATAAAGGAAATGGAGGTGGGAACTCTAAACGGCCCGCGCATTGTTTTCTGCAACTCCATAACCAACAATGACGGAGGGCACCCGGATGTGCCTGCATCCCAGGTGAACCGCTTTGCAGGCCCCACAAGCTATTTCATCGGCCCCATGATGCTAAATTACAAAAATACTGACGAGCTTGTGCGGACACTTCATTCCAATTGCGCCCAGGCCCATTTTTTAAAGCTCACGGTTGATGATGAATCCATCCTCTGCGGCAAGAGCAAAATTCCGGTTTACCCGGATGGTGATCTAAATCTCATGTTCGACTTCGCCCAGCGCCGCAATATGCCCGTGGCCTGCCACTGCATGACGGGCTGGGGCTTTGACCGCATGATGAAATATCCGATAAATAGCCTGGAGCATCTTGTTTGTGACATTGAGCTTTCAGACCGGCAGATACAAACTGCGGCAGACAAAAAGATCTCGGTTGTGCCAACCTTCAGCCTTGCCCAGATTTATCTTATTGAAGAGGCTTATCCGCAGATTCCACCTGCCTGGCGTGATTCATTTTTGGATAACGAGCTTGTTCTGCGGAGGGAGCACTTTAAAAATATTCCGGCAGACATCTGCGATCCGGCGATCCATGCGGATAATATGGCCACCCTGGAGCAATACCGGGCAATCCCCTGCAAGGATATGTTTGCGCAAAAAATCTTCCTGCCAAATGCTGCTCCGTTTTTTGGCATGGCCAAAGTTGGGCGCAAGAACATGATGCGTTTAAAGCAGGCTGGCGTGCTCATGGGCGCAGGCATGGACGCAGGTGTGCCATTGAGCTATTTTGGCTTTATGCACAGGGAGCTGGAAATACTTGTCCGGGCCGGGTTCAGCCCAGCGGAGGCCATTCAATGCGCCACCATTAACAATGCCCGCATTATAAACATGGAGGACAGGCTTGGAAGCATAAAGGAAGGCAAATACGCAGATATGGTGATTCTGGCTGCCAACCCCCTGGAAAATGTCAAAAACATCCAAAACCCTCTTTTGGTCATCAAGGAAGGCGACATACGCCACAGCAGTAAAGCCCTGACCCGCAAGGGGGAGAATATCAGCCTTGCTTCATGATTTTGGCGCTGAAATTTTTTTGCGCCCTTGAAAAAAAGCCGGAAAGCCCGCCCTTTTGCATTAAAGGAAAAGCCTTTTTTGCTTTTGGGCGGGTATAAACCCCGCCCTTCAAACTCCCTGGAGGATTTCCATGAAAAAAGCCGCCCTGCTTCTTTGCATAAGCCTGCTGGCAGTTTTTTTGGCGTCTGGCTGCGCTCACCTGCAAAGGGTGGGGCCGGATGAGCGCCCGGTTGCCTATAAATCAGTGGATATGCACGAAAATGGGGTCTTTGGAGAATATGGGGACATGGTGAAAGATTTTTGCCCCATCTTTCTGGCCTACAAAATTGAAGCAGAGCATAATCGCATAGGCAGGCCCGAAGCGGAAATGGGTGAGGATGGCAAAGAGCGGGTCTTTGTAAACCCTGACAGACCGGCTGTTTATGCAATGGTTAAAACCTTTGCCACGGCCAAAGGCAGTTACACCAACCTCATTTACCGGATTCACTGGAGTGAGGTTGTGCCTTCTCTTATTCCCTTTCATCTGACATCCGGCAAAAATGTGGGCCTTATTGTCATAATAACCCTCAATTCAAAACAACAGCCGGTTCTCATTTCAACAGCCAACACCTGCGGGTGCTATCTTTCTGTGACCCCCACAACCTTTCTTGACAAAGACGCCTTTCCCAAGGGCTGGCCGGAGGGCCGCCAGAGCGTTTTTGGAGAAATGCTTCCGGCAATTTTGGATTTCAACCCGGAAACAGAGGAAAAAGCCAGCCTGGCAATTGCAATGAGGCCTGCACTGCACAGGGTCATGGACATTTTTACAACAGGCAGCGATTCTTTTGAGAAACTTGCTAAAGAAATTATCCCCATGCCGGTTCATCCAATGGAAAGCCTCTGGAGCCTGCCTGTTAACGGCTCAACCACTCCATTTTATGAAACAGGGGGGCGGAGAAAGGGCTTTGTAAAGGAATCCATAAAGCCCTGGGAAA
>JASEHB010000316.1 GCA_030018745.1 Desulfatibacillaceae bacterium
GGGGTAGCGGGGGATTCTTCAAAAACGCCTTTTCCCGCTTTTTAAACTTTTTCAAGTAAAAGAGGGTGCCACGATGCCGAAGGTCATTCTCAAGTTTCGGGATAATACCATTGCGGAATTTGCCATCAACAAGGGTGGCACGCTTTCCATCGGACGCCTCAACGACAACCAGATAGTGGTGGAAAATCTGGCTGTTTCAGGGCATCATGCCAAAATTGATGCGGTTGGAGACGGGTATCTGCTAACCGACCTGCAAAGCAAGAACAGCACCTTTGTGAACAAGGAAAAGGTGGCCTCCCACTGGCTTGCCCATAATGATGAGATTACCATAGGCAAGCACACCCTTGTATTTTTGGATGAGGCCGGTGCAGGGCAGGCCAAAAAACCTTCCATGGGCGACCTGGAAAAGACAATGGTCATGGATACGGCCATGCACCGGGAAATGCTGGCCAAGGGCGCACAGATGGCGGCCACGGCCCCCCAGCCCGGCCAGCCCGCCCCTGCCGCTCCAAGCGCACCCAATGCCGTGCTCACCTATCTTGCAGGCGGTTCCGGCGAAATGGAAATCACCCGCAAGCTTATTAAAATAGGCAAGGCCCCGGAAAACGACATAAAGGTCAGCGGCTTTTTGGTGGGCGCAACGGCAGCCACAATCAGCAAAAGGCCGGCAGGCTATTTTTTGGGCTTCGTGAGCGGGTTTACAAAGCCAAAGGTCAACGGTCAGGCTGTAAAGGAGAGCGTGCAGCTCAAAGATTACGACACCATTGAGGTGGGCAGCGTAAAGTTGCAGTTCACCCTGGGCAAGCCTTAAAAAAATCGCCATATTTTTAGTCAAGCCAGTTTGCTAACAAAAAGGGGCCTAAATCAAGGCCCCTTTTTGTTTTTAAAAACCAGCGGAATTTTAATCGTCAGGGCCTTCGCCCTCCACAAAGCCGGGCCTGGCGAACTGGGGGTTGGGATAGGAATAGATTCCCTGGCCGGTCTTTGTCCCCATGCGCCCTGAATCCACAAACTCTTTCAAAAAAGCGGCGTTTTTCATGGCCTGGGCGTCATTTAGCGCCTTGGCCCAATAATCGGTTATCTTCCACACCGTATCCAGGCCAACGCTGTCCATAACGCCAAAGGGGCCTACAGGAGAGTGCATCACCCCCATCCATGCCCTGTCAATATCTTTGGGAGAGGCCACCCCGTTTGCCGCAAGGCTCTGGGCGGATTTAAACCATTCGCTCAACATCACATTGAAGACATAGCCAAAGTTTTCGCGCTTCAAAACAATGGTCACCTGGCCTATTTTTTTTGCAAAGGCGCTGACAAGCTCAACAGTGTACTGGCTTGTGCCGGGATGAGGCATTATGTCCACCACATTTGTAAGCCTTACATCATGAAAATGCAGGGCGCAAAGCTTATCCGGCCTGCCGGATGCCTCTGCAAACATGGAAGGGATAAGGGTGGAAGTGTTGGTGGTGAAAACCGCCCTCTCCGGGCACAGGGCTGAAAACTGGCCGAAGATTTTCCCTTTGAGCTTGGGGTCTTCGGGTACGGATTCGCTCACAAAATCCACATCGTCAGCAGCCTGCTCCGGGCTTGTGGTGAGGCTGATCAAGGAAAGGGCCTTATCCGCCTGCTCCTGGCTTATGCGGCCTGTGGCGACAAAGTTTTTGGAAAGGCGCTCCATGCGCTGGCCGGCCTTATCCAGAGCCTTCTGATCAATGTCGTACAAAACCGTTTCAAATCCGTGTGTGGCGCACAAAAGGCCTATCTGATGGCCCATTGTGCCTGCGCCCAGAATAAGAACCCGCTTGACATCCTCAATTTGCATGATTTTCTCCTTTTTGCCCCGTTTCAATGCCCCTTTTAAATGAACCGGCATCCTTGCTGTAAATTCTTTTTTCTGTGCCATAATGCCCCAATGCGCTCCTGTTTGTAAATATGGCGATCATGTATGGGCGGCCAGGCATTGAAAAGCGGTTTGCTCCAAACTGGCGGCCCCCAAAGCTACTGGCCGTTGACCAGGTTGATAATTCACACGATTTGGGTTGTAATCCAAAAAAAGCCTGTGTTAAAAAATCCAACTTTGGCAGGCGCAGGAGCCGGCCGGATTGTTTTTCGCAAAGATTGGTTTTAGGAGTTTAAAGTGAAGACAGAGCCTGAAATTAAGAAAGTGCTTGTGGCCAACCGGGGCGAAATCGCCATTCGCCTTTGCCGTGCAGTTCAGGAGGAGGGCCTTCGCGCTGTGGCTGTGTATGAGACGCCGGACGCCAAAAACCGCCATGTGCACATTGCAGATGAGGCGGTCTGGATAGGCCCCGGCCCGCGCAAGGATTACCTGGATATTGACCGCATCATCTGGGCCGCCCGCAAGAGCGGCTCCCAGGCTGTTCATCCCGGCTACGGCTTTCTGGCCGAAAATCCCCAACTGGCGGTCGCCTGCGAGGATGCGGGCCTTGTTTTTGTGGGGCCGTCTGCATCCACCATCCAGCGCCTGGGCGACAAGACCATTGCCCGCAATCTGGCAGAGGAGGCCGGGCTTCCCACAATTCCCGGAAGCGGCATATTGCCGCCTGGGGATAAGGGAAAGCAAGCGGCTGTAAAGTTTGCCCAGAAGCACGGTTATCCGGTGATGCTCAAGGCTGTGGCCGGGGGCGGGGGCCGTGGAATAAGAAGGGTGGACTCAAAAGAGGAATTGAGCAGCCAGATAGTTCTGGCAGAGGCAGAAGCTCTTTCTGCATTCAACGATGGCCGCCTTTACCTGGAAAAGGCCCTGGTTCGCCCCCGCCATGTGGAGGTGCAGATTTTAGGCGACACCCACGGCAACCTTATTCACCTGGGGGCAAGAAACTGCTCCATTCAGCGCAGGCACCAGAAACTTGTGGAGGTGGCCCCCAGCCTTCTTCCCAAAGACATCGAAAATGCGGTCTGCGAAGCTGCCCTGACCTATGCAAGGTTTGTGGGCTATGTAAACGCCGGAACCGTTGAGTTTCTGGTGGATGCAGACGGCAAGTTCTATTTTCTGGAAATCAACACCCGCTTGCAGGTGGAGCACACTGTCAGCGAAGTTGTAACAGGCATAGATATTGTGCGCCGTATGCTCCGGGTGGCTGCGGGCCGGGCGCTGGATGTGGCGCAGGAGGCTGTTTTCTGCCGCGGCTTTGCCATTGAAATGCGGATAAATGCCGAAGACCCCAAAAACGGGTTCGCCCCGGAGAGCGGAAAAACCGTTGCTGTTTACAACTCGCCGGGCGGTCCGGGCATAAGGCTGGACGGCATGGTTTACCAGGGCTACAAAATCCCCACAGAGTACGATTCCCTTCTGGTCAAGCTCACGGTTTACGGCTTCAAGTGGGACGAGGCTGTAAGCAGGTTAAAACGCGCTCTTGCAAACTTCCGTATTGTAGGCCCCAAAACCACAATTCCTTTTTACAGAAGCCTGGTGAGCGAGGCCGAGTTCAAGTCCGGCTCCTTTGATACGGGCTACCTGGACAGGCACCCTGAACTTTTCAACTACCCGGATCAGGAGGAGCAGGTGGCCAAGGTGGCCCGCCTTTTGTCTGCCATCCACTACCACGGGAAAAACCCCTTCGCACTTTAAGACAAAGCAGCAGATGCAGCCGAGGTCAACAAATGCCCATAAGAATCAAACCCGGAGACGATGTAAAATCAGCCCTTGCAGCCATCCGCAGCACGGATGCCTATTTTATCACCAACACCGCACGGGATCTTTCCCAGTCGGATTTCAAAAACCGCATTCTTGCGCATACCGATATTCTTGTTGCGCCGGAGCGGGAGGCGGCAGGCTATTTTTCCCTGGAAATAACCGGCGGCGCTTCCGTGCATGTGGATATGCTCCGCAAGCAGATAAACCCTTTCGAGCGTCTGGAGCTTTTGCGCAATCTCATGCCGCAAACCATGTTTCAGACCTTGTGCCGGGGCGTTAACCTGTTTGGTTACCGGCCTTACCCGGAAAATGTTATCCGCCTCACCGTGCAGGAGTTTGCAAAGTTTGTGGATGTGTGGCGCGTATTTGATTTTTTGAACCACATACCCAACATGATACCTGTG
>JASEHB010000317.1:0-829 GCA_030018745.1 Desulfatibacillaceae bacterium
CATAAAAAAGACCTGGAACAGAACATCGCCAAGCTCCTCACACACCCCGGCATCATCCTCTTTGTCAAGGGCGTCAATCAGCTCGTACATCTCCTCAAGGAGATATATGCGCATGGAGGCAGGCGTCTGCTTGCGATCCCAGGGACACCCGCTTTCACCCCGCAGGCGGGCCACAAGCCAGTCGAGTTTTTCCAGGGCCTTGCTTTTGTTGCTGATGCTTTTTTCTTCTATTGTCTTGACCATTCGCTTTTCAGTGCATCCAGTTTCATTTTAAAGTCTTCCCTCCAGTCTGTGGGGAAGGCGTTGATAAAAGTCTGTCCAAGCTGGGTCACATGAGGGGCAAGGCGCGATTCATTGACTATTGTGGCCTCTCCCGTGCGGTTCAGCACGGTTATTGCCAGAATTATTACAAAGCCTATCAGCACAGCCTTGGCAACGCCGAATATGCCGCCCACAAGCCGGTCCGCCCAGCCCATGCTTACAATCCTTGTGATGGCCTTTATTGCCCAGCCAATAAGGCTCACCCCCAGGTAAACAAGCACAAAAAGAACCAAAAAAGAGGCAATGCTTATGTAATGAGGGTGTGTCTGCCAAATGGAATCCGGGTGTTGCACCCAACCAGAAAGATATTCGGCCATTCCAGCGTGCCACTTGTAGGCCGCCCAGAACCCCACCACAACTCCCAAAATGCCGGCAATCTCGCTTATTAAGCCGCGCATGAGGCCCCGGACAAGACACCAGGCAACAAGCACCAGAATCACAATGTCAAGCCAGTTCATGATTGCCCCCCTTGTTTTTTATAATGATTTGGCGCCTCTCCAAATGGGAA
>JASEHB010000317.1:839-4058 GCA_030018745.1 Desulfatibacillaceae bacterium
TAAAAAGACAGATGAACTATAAACCAGGGTCTTAATTAAATCAAGCTGCCAACATCCTTGACAGCAAGGGGAAAGAGGGTTAATAGCTGTATGAGCGAGCGTTCAGTCGGCAATGATTGCAACCTTTTTGTGGCTTGCAACAGGCATCAGGAAAAATTATGGCCACACACTTTAACCAGACAGCAGCCCACAAGGTGCCCACCCAGGTCAAGGACCTGAAGCTGGTGCAACTGCGCAGACGCCAGATTGTGGATGCAGCAGTGGGCCTGTTTGTGCAAAAGGGGTTTCACCGCACCACCACAAGAGAAATTGCAAAAGCTGCAAATCTATCCATAGGCAGCCTTTACGAGTATGTGACAAGTAAGGAAGATCTGCTTTTTTTAGTCTGCGATGCAATCCACGGAGAGATGGAAGCGGGCGTCACCCAGGCTTTAGCCCGCGCCCACACCGCAGCAGGCGTGCTTGCCGAGATGATTCGTGAGTATTTTCTTGTGTGCGACCGCATGACGGATCACATTGTGTTGATCTACCAGGAAACTCAATCCCTTCCCCGCAAATGGCGGACCGAGGTCTTAAAAACAGAGGTGCGGGTCACGGGCCTCTTTTTTGAGGCCCTGCACCGGCTCTGCGATGAAGGCGTGCTTCCGCCCCTTGAAAAGCCCGCGGTTGATCTGATGGCCCACAACATTGTGGTCTGGGGCCACATGTGGGCATTGAGAAAATGGTTTCTGGCCCGTCAGTACAGCATTGACCAATACATAAGCCTGCAAACGGCTTTGATATTAAATTCCTTTAACGGCGCAACCGCTTCTGCGCCAGGGAGCCAGGCATGAACAAGGTTCAAAAATCCCTCCCCGCTTCCGGGGCTGTTGAGGGCAGTGCTCACGCCCAGGATATTTACCGCCCAAAAAACGCAGTGCGCATGGTCACGGCAACCTCCCTTTTTGACGGCCATGATGCCTCCATAAACATAATGCGGAGAATGCTTTTAAGTAACGGAGTGGAGGTTATCCATCTGGGCCACAACCGCTCTGTGGATGAGATTGTGGGCGCAGCCATTGAGGAGGATGTCCAGGGCATAGCTGTTTCCAGCTACCAGGGCGGCCACATGGAGTTCTTCAAGTACATGATTGATCTGCTGGCCGCAAACGGCGCCTCCCATATCAAGGTTTTCGGCGGCGGCGGCGGCGTAATTGTTCCTGAAGAAATAAGGGAGCTTATGGCCTATGGAGTTGCCCGCATCTATTCTCCGGCAGATGGCGCAAGGATGGGACTTCTTGGCATAATCAATTCCATGGTTATCGAGGCGGACTTTCCCTTGAGCCAGGAGGAAGCAGGCTTTGACTTGTCAAATCTTTCCACAGCAGACAAGGGGCTTGTGGCCAGAGCCATAACCTGCCTGGAGCAGCCGGGAAGCCTGGCTGACAGCCTGCGGGAGGCCCTTGCCGGGCGTCCTTTGCCAAAAACCGCACCCGTGCTTGGCATAACCGGCTCCGGCGGGGCGGGCAAAAGCTCCCTCACCGATGAGATAATCCTGCGCTTTTTGCACGACTTTGAAAACATGAATATCGCCGTGGTAAGTACGGACCCATCCCGCAGAAAAACAGGCGGCGCGCTTCTTGGCGACCGCATTCGCATGAACGCCATAAACAGCAAGCGCGTTTACATGCGCTCGTTGGCAACGCGGGAATCCCACACAGAGCTTTCCTCTGCAATTTCTGATGCCGTGAATGTGCTAAAGGCGGCAGGATATGACCTTATAATTGCAGAAACCGCAGGCATAGGCCAGGGGGATACGGCCATTGTGGATCTGGTGGACATATCCATGTTCGTGATGACAAGCGAGTTCGGGGCTGCCAGCCAGCTTGAGAAAATTGATATGCTCGACTATGCGGATTTGGTGGCTGTGAACAAGTTTGAAAAGCAGGGGGGAGAGGATGCCGTGCGCCTTGTGGCAAAGCAGGTCCAGCGCAACCGGCAGGCCTGGGACAAGGCCCCTGAAGAAATGCCGGTTTACGGAACCTGCGCGTCCAAGTTCAATGATGACGGTGTGCTTGCCCTGTACCTGGGCCTTATAGACAGATTGAAGCAGGTCTGCAATCTGCCCCTTGAATCAAAATTTGACAGGCCTGTTGGCAAAACCTCCACCAAAAAAAGCGTCATCATCCCCGGTGAGCGGGTGCGCTACCTTTCGGAAATAAGCCAGACTCTGCGCGACTACCATTCAAAGACAGGCCAGCAGGCAGAGGCTCTGCGCCAAATCTGGCATCTTGAAAAGGCCCTGGAGGCTCTTCAGCTTGGCCAGGCTTCGAATGGGGCTTTAGAAGCCCTTTCCCTTGAGCTTGAAAAGGCAAAAGGCGAAGCAGACCCCGATGCAGCCGGGCTGGTGGCCAAATGGCCGGACACAAGAAGCCGCTACGAGCAGGCCCAGTATCGCTACAAAGTGCGCGACAGGGAATTTTGCGTGCCGCTTTTTGTGGAGTCCCTTTCCGGAAGCGCCATTCCAAGGGTGGTTCTGCCCCGCTTTGAAGACCCTGGCGAGGTTTACCGCTGGTTGCGGGAAGAAAATGTGCCCGGCGAGTTTCCTTATACAGCCGGGGTATTTCCCTTCAAGCGCACGGACGAGGAGCCAACCCGCATGTTTGCCGGTGAGGGCGACCCCTTCCGCACAAACCGCCGTTTCAGGCTTCTCTCGGAAAACTATCCGGCCAAGCGCCTTTCCACAGCCTTTGATTCGGTCACCCTTTATGGCTGCGACCCGGATCAACGACCCGATATATTTGGAAAAATTGGCAATTCAGGGGTTAGTGTATGCACCATAGAGGATGTGAAGGTGCTTTACAGCGGCTTTGACCTCTGTGCACCCAACACCTCGGTTTCCATGACCATAAACGGCCCGGCTCCCATAATGCTGGCCATGTTTTTGAACACGGCCATTGACCAGCAGGTGGAGAATTTCGCCCAACAGAACGGCCGCCAACCTTCAGAGGAAGAATACGCCAATATCCGGGCGCACGCCCTTTCAAGTGTGCGCGGAACAGTGCAGGCAGACATATTAAAGGAGGATCAGGGCCAGAACACCTGCATTTTCTCCACAGAGTTCGCCCTCAAAATAATGGGCGACATCCAGGAATATTTCATCGAAAACCAGGTGCGGAATTTCTATTCCGTATCCATTTCCGGCTACCACATCGCTGAAGCGGGGGCAAACCCCATCAG
>JASEHB010000318.1 GCA_030018745.1 Desulfatibacillaceae bacterium
CATCAACCCATCAACCCATCAACCCATCAACCCTTTCCGCTGCCAGGACGGCCCTGTTCTCGCCCTCGCCGATGCCTATGCCCATGAGAGCCATTCCGGCCTTGCTCATTGTTGCGCGCACATCTGCAAAGTCCAGGTTCACATAGCCGGTTTTCATGATGAGGTCTGTTATGCCCCGCACGGAATGAAGCAGAACCTCGTCTGCCTTCTTGAACATGTCAATGGCCCTGGCATCGGGCGAAGCCAGGCTGCGCAGGCGGTCGTTGGGGATTGTTATAACCGTGTCCGCCACTTCGCGCAGTGCGGCCAGGCCCTGATCCGCCACCTTGGTGCGCTTGCGGGCTTCAAACATGAAAGGCTTTGTGACCACGGCCACGGTGAGAATGCCAAGCTCCTTGCAGACCTCTGCAATTACCGGGGCTGCTCCCGTGCCTGTGCCGCCGCCAAGGCCCGCGGTGATGAAAACCATGTGGCAGCCATCAATCGCCTCCTTTATGGCGTCCCGCGATTCCCTTGCCGCCTCCCGGCCCACATCCGGGTTGGCCCCTGCTCCCAGGCCATCGGTGAGCTTGCGGCCAATCTGGATTTTGATGGGCGCCTTGGAGTTTTCCAGGGCCTGAAGGTCGGTGTTGGCCACAATGAATTGAACTCCTGAAAGGTTGGCGGCGATCATGTTGTTGACCGCATTGCCACCCGCTCCTCCTGCGCCGATGACCTTTATCTTGGCCCCGCGCTCCGTGTCCACATAGCTGAATACCATTTCGTCCATTTCCCCTCCCTCTTGTGCTTCGTTTATATTTGCAACAAAATCTCCTGCCTTAAAAAAACTTTATTCAAAACATCAGATGATGTCCTTGAACCATTTTTTCATGCGCAGCATAACGCGCTCGAAAATGTTTTTGTCCCTTATGCGGAACTGGGGCTTTGTGCGGCAGCGCGCGCCATAGAGCACAAGGCCAACGCCCGTTGCGTACATGGGGTTGTTGACCACATCCACAAGCCCGCTTATGCCTATGGGCTTTCCCACCCTGGCAGGCACATTGAAAACCGACTCGGCCACCTCGGTCATGCCGTCCAGCAGAACCGCCCCGCCCGTGAGAATGACCCCTGCGCCAAGGTACTGCTCCATCTTGGCTTCCATTATCTCCCTTGCCACAAGGCCGAACATCTCCTCCACCCTTGGCTCCAAAATTTCGCCAAGAATCTGGCGCTGGAGCTTTCTGGGCTTTCTGCCCCCAACGCCGGGTATTTCTATTGTTTCATCCTTGTTTATTTTGGAGCCAAGGCAGGTGCCGTGGCGGGTCTTTATTTTCTCGGCCTCTGCAATGGGCGTGCGAAGGCCTATGGCAATGTCGTTTGTAAGGTTGTTGCCGCCCAAAGCCAGCACAAAGGTATGCTTTATGGCCTTTTTGCTGAAAATGGCCATGTCTGTTGTGCCGCCGCCCACATCAATGAGCGCGCAGCCCAGATCCATTTCTTCGGGCAGAAGGACAGCCTCGGCGGATGCAAGAGGCTCAAGCACAATGTCAATGACATCAAGGCCTGCCTTGTTGGTGCATTTGACAATGTTGTTGGCCGAAGCCACCGCGCCGGTTACAATGTGGATTTTTGCCTCCAGGCGCACGCCTGCCATGCCTATGGGGTTTTGTATGCCCCCCTGGCCGTCCACAATGTATTCCTGCGGAATGACATGGATGACCTCCCTGTCCATTGGAATTGCAATGGCCCGTGCGGCCTCAACAACGCGCTCCATGTCCTGCTCGGTGATTTCCGTTCCCTTGACCGCAGTAACGCCATCGCTGTTAAGGCCCTTTATGTGGCCCCCGGCAATGCCCGCATAAACATTGCTTATCTCGCATCCGGCCATTATTTCGGCTTCTTCAACGGCTTTCTGGATGGAGTCAACCGTGGCCTCGATGTTGACCACAACGCCCTTGTGCAGGCCCACGGAAGGATGGGTGCCTATTCCAACTATGCTTATCTCATCGCCGGAAACCTCGCCCACAACGCAGCATATCTTTGTTGTGCCTATGTCCAGGCCCACCACAAGCTCCGGGTGCTTTGCCATTTATATAACCTCCTTGCGGACGCGTTTTTTGTTGCCGGGCAATGGCCCTGCCGGTTTTATGACCACACGGTCGGAGTCTGAAATGTCTATGGCGTCAATTTTCATTCCATTCCCCCTTTCCATTGTGGAAAGAACCTGGCCAAGGCGCTGTATCTTTCTTGTGTATCCCCCCCAGCCCAGGCGGATTGCCACAGACGGCTCAAACGCAAAAAGGGTGATGCCCGTATCCCGATCCACAGCAATGGCCCTCACCGAAAAATCGGGAAGCGCATGACGGTAATCTGCGCCATCCTGCAAGAAGCCCACCAGGGATTTGTAGGCCGGACTCATGGCCTCGCCCAAAACGGAAATGTCCGAAAAGGAGAGGCCAACCACCAGGGGCAGCCCCTTGGGGTCGGATTCCTCCATGCGCTTGAATATCTCGCCGTTGTAATCCATGAGGAAGCGCTCGCCCAGATCCAGCACCGCAAGGGGCCTGCGCTCCTCTATGGAAATGTCTATCCTGTCTGGAAGCTGCCGGTTGACAACAGCGCGGGCCACCCAGGGATGGCTT
This sequence comes from Desulfatibacillaceae bacterium, assembly GCA_030018745.1. Lineage (GTDB taxonomy): Bacteria > Desulfobacterota > Desulfobacteria > Desulfobacterales > Desulfatibacillaceae > JAGVAW01. The sequence goes on from JASEHB010000318.1 coordinate 2,622, forward strand.
TCAAGCCTCTGGCTCATCTGCTTGGGGCTGACAGAAAGCACATTGCCCCCAGGGCTTATGCCTGCAAGAAGGTAAACCTCGTCAAGGTCCAAACGGCTGTTTCCTGTAACCTCCAGATGCCGGGCCGAAAAATAGCGGCTCTGGGTAAAGTAGTCGTGTATGAAAATAAAGGCCAAAGCCGCAAAACACAGAAACACGCACAGGCCAAAAAACACTGCCGCCCCGTACAGCCTCTGCGCCCAGGAGGGCCGCTCGGATTCCTCCCGCTGCTTGTAGCGGTTTTGCTTTTTGGGCTTTTTTATGAGCGGTCTGCTTCTGTTCACAAAAGCACCCTCACTTCCGGCTCCAGGCTTATGCCGCTATGCTGCCGGACCTTTTGTGCAACCTTTTCCATGAGCGCAATAAAATCTGCGGCTTTTGCATTGCCCCTGTTCACAAAAAAGTTTGCGTGAACACTCGATACAACTGCATCTCCAACGCCAAAGCCTTTAAGCCCGGCTCTATCTATTAGAGCGCCAGCAGAGAGGCTGCCGGGCGGGTTTTTGAAAAAGCAGCCTGCAAGACCCGATCCTGCGGGCTGGTTTTTTTTGCGCGTTTCCAAAATAAGGGAATATTCCTTTTCCAGAGACTGCCCCTTTTTTGCCGGGCAAAAGCCAAGCCATGCCCCAATTATTATGAAGGGCTTTTGGGCAGGGCCTTGGGGCAGGGCCATGCTGCGGTAGCCCCAGCAGATTTGGCCGGATTCAATTTTGTGCTCGGCCCCAAGGCTGTCCATGACCAGAACCTGCTGCACCAGTTGGCCCATGTGCCCGGCGCTGGTTCCTGCATTGCCCCAAAGAGCGCCGCCCACTGTGCCTGGAATGCCCGCAAGAACCTGAAAACCATCCAGATTATTTTTAACCGCATAGCGGCACAGGGTTGTGCTGCGCACAGAGGCCCCGGCAAAAACAGCATTGCCGGGCAGCGCCCTTATGCGCCCAAAACCCTTGCCAAGCTTAATCACAAGCCCGCTCAGGCCCTCATCACCCACAAGCACATTGCTGCCCTTGCCAAGCACCTGCCAGGGGCAGCCAAACTTACCGGCCTTTTGCACAAGCTGGGCAAGGGCCTTTTTGGTGTCCGCAACAACAAAGGCCTCCGCCGGGCCGCCCACCCCAAGGGTTGTGTGGCGGCTCATCGGCTCATCAAAGCGCACACAAAGGGCTTTGCTCTTTACAAGCCAGGCTGCAAAATCCCTGTGTATTGCCTTTTCCACGGCCCTTTTTCCTGTTTCAGGTACAAACACGGCAGTCTGCCTTAAAAACTTTGCCTTTGGTTTTTTAATCTTCCTTATCGCCATTGCCCAAAAAGGCCTGGCCCACCTTCCACACATCCCCTGCCCCAAGGGTCAGCACCATATCCCCTGCCCAGGCTGTGGAGAAAATCTCCAAAACAGC
>JASEHB010000319.1 GCA_030018745.1 Desulfatibacillaceae bacterium
CGGCGTTTGTGCCGGGCTTTTGTGCCTATATTCCTCAAAAAAAATGGGCTTTAAAAACCCCGCGCGCTCTGCACAAAGCAGGAGCCGGAACCCGGATCTGAAATATCAACCTCTTTGGGGGTCGTATCTCCGGGCGAAGGTTGAAACTTGATGACAAAGCCGTCCTGGCCCCCGGCATTTGTCGGCTGCCAGGCATCCTTTACGGGAAAGTCTGCCGCGTTTGTGTTGCCCCCTGCATGAAGAACTGTTGGGGGAAAGGTTGTGGCAAGCCCGGTTATGGATGATTCGCTTGCGCCCGTGCCGCCGATATAGGTGGAAAAGCTCATCCACCTGCCCAGCTTGTCGAACTTGCTCACAAAGGCGGCCTTGTTTGAGGCAAGGGCATCCTGATAGGGGCTGACCAGGGGGAAGTTATTTGAGGCCGTTTCTCCGCCCACATAGGGCCTTGCTTCAGGGTCCAGAACAATTGCCAGGCCCAAATCAGCGCCCGAACCGCCAAAGATAAAACTGTATTCAAAGCCCTCCCTGAGTGGATGAGGATTTATTTTTGAAAGAAAGGCGTTTGTGCCTGCTGCCCCGGCATTGGAAAAAGCGCCCTGGGTAACAGGGAAGCCCGGAGCCGAGGTATGGCCGGTGGCATATACAAAGCCCTGATTGTCTGCTGCCAGGGCCATGACCGCCTGATCCGCAGTGCCCTGGGATGGGTCGCCCCCAAAGCAGGAGCAGAAAGGCACCGAATCCATATTTGAGGTCAGCCGGGCAATGAAGGCGGAGTTGTTTTCCGGCCCGGTTCCCCTGCACTGCTGGCCGACAATGCCGCGCACATTGGGGCGGAAAGATGCTTTCATTGAATCGTCTGACGAGCTTGTCTTGCCGCCCACAAAGACATTTCCCGAATCCACGGCAATGGCATAGGCCATGTCATCGCCATTGCCCCCCAGATATGTGCACACATTAAGGCCTGCAGGCTGATCATCTGAAGAGTGGTTTATTCTTGCCACAAAGGCGTCCTTGCCCCCGCCTCCAAAAAACCCCTGGGGCGCGCCAGCCGTTATGGGAAAGTCGCCTATGGAGGCGTTGTCCGTCCAGCCTGTAATGTAAAAAAGGCCCGCGGTCGTTGGCGGGGGCGGCAGGGCTATGGCCTTTGCCCGGTCCTTTCCGGAGCCGCCCAGGTAAGCCGAGTAGAAAAGCACATTCCCGTTGGTGTTGAGCCTTAAACTTACTGCATCCTCATCGCCCTTCAAGACATTGCCGCCGGGATAGTGGTTGAATACCGGAAAATTATCTGAATTTGTGTAACCGCAAACGAAAATATCGCCCCTGTGGGCATCAACCGCAAGGCCCGTGGCCTTGTCAATTCCGCTGCCGCCTATGTAGGTGGCAAAAACAAGGTTTCCCTCAACATTGTACTTTGCCACAAAAATATCAAAATTGCCTCCCTGGTAAACCTCTCCAATGCTACCTGGGGTGACCGGAAAGCCCCCTGCCGTGTGACCGGCCACAATCACCCCCCCGGCATTGTCCGTTGAAATGCCTGCAACAAAATCATCCTGGCTGCCGCCAAGATATGTTGACCAGTCCAAAACCGGGTCAATGGTAACAGGCAGGGCCGGGTCGTGGGGGCCAAGCGTAAAACCAAAACCTGGTGCGCCGCCCTCCCCATTTTGGGCAATGATTTTAAAGGCAGCTTCCACGGGGATTTGCTCCTGGCCTTTTTTCTGAAAGGCGATGGGCCTTTTTTGAATCATGGAGCTGTTGTCTGCAAACAGAATTGCCATGTCCCCGTTTTCAAGAATTTGCAGCCCGCTTGCTCCCTCTGCGGCAAAAAGAACCTGCCCGGCATCTGCGCCTGGGGCTATTTGCACATCATATTCCAAATGCCTGCCTGCCGGGTAGAACAGCAGATCAACTCCCGGCCACAGGCCTGTGTAACTGACAGCGCCGAAGGTGGGCAGGTTTTTTTTCCAATCAGCCGGGTTTTGGCCCTTGAAATAGTTCACCAGGCCGGGCAGAGGCCTTTGGCCAAAAACAGCAGCCTTGTTATGGGCAAGAGGCGACAGCAGGAGGCGCCTGCTTTGGCCTTTGACAAAAAAGCTTATGCCGCTGTCCAGAAAAAACACCGTGCTGTCCAGCCCCTTGCTGTAAAAGAAAATTGTTTCTTCAGCCTGGCCGCGGTTCTGCACAAAATAGGGGTCAACGGACAATCCGGCGGCAGGGACGCCCTTTTCATAAGGCCTTGAAAATGCGGGCGCTGACAAAAAGACAAGGGCCAGAAACGCACAAACAGAAAAGCAAAGGCGCTTTTTGCGCATGGTAAGAACTCCGGTCTGGTGCAAAGGTTTTTTCATGGTGTTAAAAGGAATCCGGATTATGAATGTGTCCGGCAATGACATCTGCAAGCGGCTCCCACAAAGCCGGATAGCACATGCCATGCCCCATGCCCTCCACCAGATGCAGCCGTGCGCCCGGTATGGCAAGGGCCGTGTCCTCGCCATGCTCCGGCGGGATGAGGGTGTCGTGGGTGCCATGAAGAACAAGAGTGGGGATTTTAACCCCGGACAAGGCTGCTCTCCTGTCCGGCGCACAGAGGACTGCTGCAAGCTGGCGGGCTGTGCCAGAGGGGAAGATGCCCCTGTCAAAGCACTGGGCGTTTATTTGTTTTTCCAGATCCTCGTCAAAAAAGGCCGACCCCCCCGAAAAAACCTTGAAGGCCCGGCCCATGTGGGCCACAAAGCCGTTTTTGTCTGAAGGCGGCATATCCAGAAGCGCCTTTAAGGCATCAGGCGTGGGGCCTGGCAGGTGGCTTGCGCCTGTTGTTGACTGAAAGCTCATAAGCCGGGCCACCCTTGCCGGGTGCTCAATGGCCATGACCTGGGCTATCATGCCGCCCATGGAAAGACCCAGAATTGAGGCGGTCTCCATGCCAAGGGCATCCAGAAGCCCGGCAGAGTCCTTGGCCATGTCCGAAAGTGTGTAGGGCGCGGTTTCGTGAACACGGGCCATTTCCGGCAGGCCCAGGTTGTCCAGCTTCTGGCTTAAGCCCACATCCCGGTTGTCAAAGCGGATTACCTTTAAGCCCTTGTTGACAAGCATTGTGCAGAATTTGTCCGGCCAGCGGATTCCCTGGCTCCCCAGGCCCATGATCAGAAGCAGGGGCGCGCTGCTGTCAGAACCCATGACCTCGTAATGGAGAGAGATGTTGTTGGCTTGGGCTATGGGCATTTTTTTTCGGCCTTTTTTTGCGGTGGTTTTTCGTGCGCCTTTTGTCCATTGCCTATACAAGGAACTTGCAAAGCCCAAAAGAATGCTTTGATTATCATATAGAAGGGCCGATGTACAACCTTGCAGGGCAGTGCAATTTCGGTCAGGGCCATGCAAGGTAAAAATCGAGCTTGCGCAAAAAGCCCTGTATGTAGGGCGGCTTTATAAAAATTCTGCTTTTGCCTTTTATCCCTAAAGCTTCAACAACAAGCCCCTCTTGGGCGGCCTCCTCCAGCCGGTTTTTTGAAAGGCGTACTGCCCATTTTTCCGTTTCCTGCTGAAAGCTGGTGCGCCTGGCAGGGTCAAATCTGTGGTTGTTAAGTGCGACAAAATCAAGCTCATTGCCAGATTCATCGGCAGCGCTGGAAAAAAGCCGCCAGGAATAATCGCCCGAATCCACAGCAAGCTGAATAAAGAGCAGGCGATCATTTTCCACCAGCGCCCGAAGCTCAAAACGGGCCGGGCCGAGCGGCGAGCCTTGTTGAGGGCCTACAATCCAGGTGGAGCGGGGAGCATGGATGCGCTCAACACGGGTTGACTCAAAAATCCTTTTTTCCAGAGCAGCCGACCCGACAGCGCAGGATATTGCAGCAAGGGCGGCCAGTATCAGGGCAAGCTTTCTCATGGAGCCTCCCTTAAAGGGTGAGGGGGCTAAAGGATAAGCCCTGCCTTGGGGATGGCAGGCTGCCCAAAAAGCCAGGAGCAGAGGGCGTAAAGCAGTGCGGTTGAACATGGCGGCCCTGTATTGCTTCAGACGGAATTGGACATTTCCACTTTTTGGTTTAGTAT
>JASEHB010000320.1 GCA_030018745.1 Desulfatibacillaceae bacterium
TCTTATACTACATACCCTTGCTGACGCAAAGCCAAATTGTTGGGTGAACCTTGCGCTTTGCACAAGAACCACCCAACCTACCGATTTTGCAGCTTTTTACCCTTTAGCCACAAACACACGGGGCCGATTCAAAGAGCCAGAGCCGTCATTCCGGCAAACGGCGCTGTCGAAGGTTTTGCCGCTGTTCTGCCGGAATCCATGAAAGGCGCGGTCGAAGGCTTTGGCGCTGTTTTTGTGGGGCAAGGGCCTTTTCCATTGGAGGGGCTTTTCATTGGAGGGGCTTTTCTAATAATGATAACAACTCAGTTTTATTCTGGATTCCCGCCTGCCTGGGAGCATAGCGGATTCAAAGCCTGCACAACATTTTGAATTATCGCTTTTTAGCACCTTCATCCCAACAGCGGGGCCAAAAAGCGGCCTGTGTGGCTTTTGGGGTTTTTGGCTATCTGCTCCGGGGTTCCCTTGTCCACCACAAAGCCGCCTGCGTCTCCGCCTTCCGGGCCTAAATCTATTATGTGATCCGCGCTTTTTATAACATCCATGTTGTGCTCTATCACAACAACGGTGTTGCCGGAATCAACAAGGCGGTTTAGGACCTCAAGCAGTTTTTGGATGTCTGCAAAGTGAAGGCCGGTGGTTGGCTCGTCCAGAATATAGATTGTGCGGCCCGTGCTGCGCTTGGAAAGCTCGCGGGCAAGCTTTATGCGCTGGGCCTCGCCGCCGGAAAGGGTTGTGGCGGACTGGCCAAGGCGAATGTAGCCCAGGCCCACGGAAACAAGGGTGGAAAGCTTGCTGCGGATAACACCTATGCGCTCGAAAAAGTCATTGGCCTGGCTCACCGTCATATCCAGCACCTGGGCAATGTTTTTGCCCTTGTAGCGGATTTCCAGAGTTTCGCGGTTGTAGCGTCGGCCATTGCAAACATCGCACACAACATAAACATCGGGCAGAAAGTGCATTTCTATTTTTATTATGCCGTCCCCCGCGCAGGCTTCGCAGCGCCCGCCCTTTACATTGAATGAAAAGCGCCCCGGCTTGTAGCCCCGCGCCCTGGCATCGGGCGTTTTGGAAAAAAGCTCGCGGATGTGGGTGAATGCCCCTGTGTAGGTGGCCGGGTTGGAGCGGGGGGTGCGGCCAATGGGGGCCTGGTCTATGTGGATGACCTTATCAACGCGATCCAGGCCGGAAAGCTTGGTGTAAGAGCCTGCAAAGTTGCGGGTGCGAAAAAGGTGCTGTGCAAGGGCCTGATAAAGAGTCTGGATTACAAGGGTGGATTTGCCGGAGCCTGAAACGCCGGTTACGCAGACAAGGCGGCCCAATGGAATGGCCACATCAATATTTTTAAGATTATTGGCGCAGGCCCCGGAGATGACAAGCTCGCCCTTGTTGGAATTGCGGCGTCTTGCAGGAACTGCAATTGACTGCCTGCCTGAAAGAAACTGGCCGGTTAAAGACTTTTCATCCTCAACAAGCTCTTTTGGGCTGCCTGCAAAAACCACCTCGCCCCCGGCCATGCCTGCCCCTGGCCCCATGTCCACAACAAAATCCGCGCTCAAAATGGTTTCTGCATCGTGCTCCACAACAAGCACGGTGTTGCCAAGATCCCTCATGTCCTTCAATGTGTCCAGAAGCCGCTGGTTATCGCGCTGGTGCAGGCCTATGGAAGGCTCATCGAGCACATAGAGAACCCCTGTGAGCTTGGAGCCTATTTGCGTGGCAAGGCGGATGCGCTGGGCCTCGCCCCCGGAAAGGGTGGCTGCCGTGCGATCCAGGGTGAGATAGCCCAGCCCGACATTCTTCAAAAAACCTAATCGCTCGTCTATTTCCTTTATTATTCTTGAGGCTATCTCCCGGTTGCGGGGGCTTAATTCCAGCAGCAAAAAAAAGTCTGCCGCCTTTTCAACAGAAAGGGCGCTCACCTCATTGATGGCAAGCCCGCCAACCTTAACGGCCCGGCTCTCCTTTTTGAGCCTTGTGCCGTTGCATTCCTGGCAGGGCGTGAAATTCATGAACTGCTCAATCTCTTCGCGGGAATGCTGGCTGGTAGTTTCGTTGTAGCGGCGGGCAAGGTTGGGAATCACCCCTTCAAAGGACTTGGAATAGACAAAGCGCCTTCCCCTGCGCTCAAAATAAAAGGGAATGGCAACCCCGCCCGACCCGTAAAGCAGAACCTGGCGGAAATTTTCGGGCAAATCCTTAAAAGGCGTGTTGATGTCTGCCTTGTAATAGGTGGTCAGGGCATCCAGAAACTCGATAAAATACATGGAGTTGCGCCCGGACCAGGGGGTAATGGCGCCCTCCCGCAGGGATAGCTGCGGATTTGGCACAATGAGATTTGGGTCAAACTCCATTGTGGAGCCAAGCCCGTCGCACTTGCGGCAGGCTCCCTGGGGCGAGTTGAAGGAAAAGCTGGCAGGCACAAATTCCGGATAGCTTATGTCGCAGACCACGCAGGCGGATTTTTCCGAAAAAAGGTGCGAAGGCCCGTCAAGCTCCCGCACGCTCACAAGGCCGTTGCCCTGGGAAAGGGCAAGCTCCAGCGAATCTGCCAGCCGGTTTCTTATGCCCTCATTTATCACAAGCCTGTCCACCATTACGGCAATGTCGTGCTTTTTGGTCTTGGCAAGCTCCGGGACCTCTTCAAGCTCAAAGGTTTTGCCATCCACCACAACACGGGCAAAACCCTCTTTTTTAAGGCGGGCAAAAAGCTTTTCGTGGGTGCCTTTCTGCCCTGTAACAAGTGGGGCAAGCACCTCAATGCGTGTTTTTTCGGGCAGGGCCATAACCTGGTCAACAATCTGATCCACGCTTTGGCTGGTGATGGGCCGCCCGCACTTGTAGCAGTGGGGAAGGCCCACCCTGGCAAACAAAAGCCGCAGGTAGTCGTAGATTTCCGTAACCGTGCCAACAGTGGAGCGGGGGTTATGGCTGGCTGTTTTCTGCTCAATGGCAATGGCAGGGCTAAGGCCCTCGATGGTGTCCACATCGGGCTTGTCCATGCGCTCCAAAAACTGGCGGGCATAGGTGGAAAGCGACTCCACATAGCGGCGCTGGCCCTCTGCATAAAGGGTATCAAAGGCAAGGGTTGACTTGCCCGACCCTGAAAGGCCGGTGATGACCACAAGCCGGTTTTTGGGGATGGCCAGGTCCACATTCTTGAGGTTGTGCTCCCTGGCCCCCTTGAGAATTATATGGGTGTCCTTCATCTGTTATTATTCTTCCGGCCGCCGGTGATTGGCGGCTCCGTATTCACCGGGGAGGGCTGCTCCCCATGCAGGGGCATCACGGGCAATATGTCAGAGCTTTTAACCCATCCGCGTTTTGCAGATGTAAATCGAATAAACCGCCAGCCGTTTTCTTTTCTCTCCACCCGCACCAATGAACCTGGGTTAAGCTCGAACAAGAGGGTATCCCTCTCATGGGGGCCAGCCCTCACATGGGCTTTTTGGGCAACTATAACAGCCCGGTTGTCGGTTTTTGCAAGATAAAGGCGCGCAGCGCAAAAAAGCCCGGAAAAAACAAACACCAGAGCCAGAACGATAAAAAGGTAGTAGGTCCATTCCCTTTTGAAGCGCAGATGCAGGGCCAGGGCCGCAAAAAACAGGGCATTGGCCAGGGCAAAAACCCAAAAAAGCTCTGTTGGGGTGAAAATGGACAGCCAGCCGAAAAAGGAAAATTCATCTTCTTCCTGGGCGTCAATGCGCAGGTTTTTGGCAAAGCGCAAGTTAAAGTCAATGTCCTTGTCCCTTGGGGCAAGGATTTTGGCCTTTTTGTAATTGGCAATGGCCATGCCCAGGTTGTCGGCCCGCATATGTGCATTGCCCAGGTTGTAAAAAACAGACGGCCCGGCTAGGGGGCTTTGGGCCAGAACATTATATTTTTCAATGGCCTGCTCGTAGCGGCCCAAGGAATAGTCCTTGTTTGCCTCCACAAAGAGGGCAAGCTCCCAACCGGGTGTTTGTTGGGTTGAGGCAGCCGAGCATGGCAGGATGGCAAAGCCCAAAAAAACCGCAAGGGCCATCAACAGGCCTGTGGCACGGATATGAAATA
>JASEHB010000321.1 GCA_030018745.1 Desulfatibacillaceae bacterium
GGTCTTTGGAAATGAAGAAGTAAACAGCAATTATCAGCCACGAAAAACGCGAAAAGCACGAAAAAAATGACAAGGCAGCCAACTTATCGCCTTGCCTGTAACAGCGGCAATCCCCGCAAAAGGCCGTCATCGGCGTTTCAACTGCGCCCGCAAGCCTTAAATTTTCAACCCTTCAAGCCGCCATGCTCGTTTGTGGTTTTCATTTTTTTCCAAATGCTTCTGGCCCTGGTGAATTATCCTGAATAGTGGCTTTTATGCCAAAAACAGAGTATCAATAAAAAAACCGGCCGTTAAGGGGCCTGCATTGGGGGCTGTCAGGCAACGCCCTTCCGGGCCTTTGCGACAAAATTCTTTTGAAAAGGTAAAAAGCCGTGGCCAGCAGCTCTTCGAAGATATTTTACGGCTGGTACATTGTTGCCGTGGCCTTTGCCTGCAACTTCATGACAGCGGGCACCCATTTTTATGTGTTCAACTCCTTTATGGAGCCTCTTGCACAGCACCGCGGCTGGACCCGCGAGCAGATAAATTACGGCTTGAGCATAGGCGGCGTGATAGGCCTTATGGCCCAATATGTTCACGGAACCCTTGTGATGCGCTTTGGCCCCCGCATTTACATGGGGGTGGGCGCTGTGTTTTCCGGCCTCACCTTTGCAGCAATAGGCTTTGCCCAATCCATCAACGCCTTTTACCTTCTTTACATAAGCCTGTTTGTTTTCAACGGCGCTTTTTGCGGCATAGTTGCCAACACTGCGGTTAACAACTGGTTTGTAAAAAAGCGGGGCGCAGCTTTGGGCATAAGCCAGGTGGGCATATCCCTTTCAGGGGTTCTGCTGCCGGTGGCGGGAATGATGCTATACCGCTGGCTTGGCCTTGAGGGGGCCTTCATTGTTCTTGGCTGTGCGCTGCTCCTTCTTTCTCCCCTTTGCCTTGCCGTTATTCGCGACAGGCCCGAAAAATACGGCCTTGTGCCGGACGGCCCGCTGCCTTTGGCTGAAGATGGGAGCCAGGCTGGGCCGGTGGTTGCGGAGGAGCCTCTGTGGACTGTGCGCCAGGCTGCCGGAACAGGGGCCTTCTGGAAGGTGGGGCTGGTTTACGCCCTTGCCATGATGGGCGTTGTGGGGGTTATGAGCCAGCTTGTGCCCCGTTTCACGGATGTTGGTTTCAGCCGGGATGTCGCCCTTTGGCTCATGGCTGCGACTGCTTTTTTGGGGGCTGCGGCCAAATACCTCTGGGGCTTTTTTTGCGACCGCTTTGAGCCAAGAAAAGTTGTGGGGTTTATGCTTCTGATGTGCGCAAGCGGGCTTGTGGCAGGCGTTTTTACCAGGGGGATTGTTACAGCAGCGCTTTTTGTGGGTCTTTACGGGTTTTCCATGGGCGGGGTGCTGGCCACGCTGCCGGTGATGACAGCCCATTTGTTTGGCCGCCTTTCCTTTACAAGCATATCCCGCTTCATGGCCTTTTTTCTTGTGCTCCAGAACCTGGGATTTGTGGCAATGGGCCTTTCCTTTTCCAAAACAGGCTCCTATGACTGGGCTTACGCCTTTTTCGCCCTTGCCTACCTTGGGGCGTCAGCCCTTGTTTTTAGCGTAAAAAGCCCAACCCGCTGATGAAATTGCAGGAAGTGTCGGCAAAGGCCTTAAGACTTTTTTGCAAAGATTTAAATCCATTGCCTATTCTTGTGGCATATCCTGAAATCTGTTGTCCTGTTGATGTTCGTAAATGATTTTTGTTTTGCGGGCAAGGGCAGGGTCCAGAAGTTTGAGCTGTATCCAAACCTTGTCTGCCTCATCAGGATTGTTTTGCTTCATCAGCACATGGTACAGATCCACCAGGGTCACCACAGACTTTGGGTTAAGGCTTCTGGCCTTTTCAAGACTTGTTAGCGCCTTTTCGTATTGCCCGGCCTTGCCAAGCACCACCCCCATGTTGTGATGAGCCGGGGCAGCTCCAGGGTCAATGCTTACAGCCTGCTCCATTGCATTGATGGCTGCATCCCATGTTTCCAGGCCCATTTTGGCAAGCCCCATTCTGGCAAAGCCAAGGCCCATCCATGCTTCCTGGCTGTCCGGTTCTATTCTGACCGCCTCTGCGAATGCATCCCTTGATTCAAGGAAAAACTCCAGGTCCAGCAAGGCCCATCCTATGTTGACATATGCCTTGGCTTTGCCCGGATTCAGCCGGATTGCATTCTGCCAGTGAAAAATCGCCTTGCCGTATTCCTTATCCTCAAAAAATACTGCTGCCAGATTGTTGTGGGCCATGGCAACATCCGGGTTGTGCTTCAAAACCTCCTCCCACAGGGTTTTATGGTTCTGGTAGGGAAGCTGGGTGCGCCAGGTCTGCACTGTAAGCACAATAAGGATAAGGCACAGGGCTGCCACCATAAACTGGGAGATGGTCTGGGGCGCCCTTTGCCTTGCAGCAGCCCAGAGTCCCCCGGCAAAAATGCAGAAAACAGGCATGGCCAGATACTGGAAATGATCCGCAACGAAGCTGAAAATAAAAGGATAGACATCAAAAAAGCCCAAAGCCGGAAAAAGGGCCGCAAAGTAGCAGGCCCATGCGCAGATGGGGCCTCGGCCGATTTTTTTTCTCAACAGGAATAAAACGGCAAACACCAGACCCACAGCAGCCAGGGGCAAAAAGGCTTCGGGGGAAACCTGCCTGTCGAACTTGGGATAAATGAAAACAAGGTTTGCCGGCCAGACAAGCTTGGAAAGATAAAACCACACGGCCTTGCCTGCTATGACAAGCCTTGCAGGCATATCAAGGGTTTCAAAGTAATCTTCGCTTCCTATTATAAATTCTTTTTCCACATGAATTGTTGTAAGGCCTGCAACAAGGCCTGCAACAAAAAAGGGGACAAGGGCCATCCACACGCTTTTGCTCACTTTACCCCTGCGCCAGTAAACAAGGGCAAGGGCAAAAACAGGCAGTACCGAAGATGTGGTTTTGGCTGCCAGAGCGCAAAGAAAAATGGCAAAACTGATTGTGTAAACCGAAGAGGGCTTTAAGGGGGATGGCTTTGAAAAAAGGTTAAGAAATGAGCACAGCCATAAAAGGCTGGCTGCCAGAAGTGCGCCTGAAAGGACATTTTTAAGCTCGGAAATCCAGGTGACGCTTTCCACGGCCACCGGGTGCAGGGCAAACAAAAGCGCGCCAGCCAGTGCGCCCTTATAGCCCATAAGGGCAAAAATGCGCCATATCAGGAAAGCCAAAATTCCATGAAGAAAAATGTTGACCGCATGATATCCGGCAGCCCAATGCCCCCACAGCCTGTATTGAAGCCAGAACACGCTGTGGGTCAGCGGATAATACTGCTGGGTGTGGTCAAGGGTGAGCCATGTTTTGGCAAGGGCCGAAAAGGAAGCGTTTTCAGGGGATGCAATCACATGGGCGTCATCATCCCATATAAAGCCCATGAAAAAGGAAGGCAGATAGGCAATCACAACCACAAGGAAAATAAAGGCCGCCACAAGGCCGGGTTTTTTCTGCCATCTGGTCATGGAATGGCTGTTTCTCTCCAAATTATTTTATATTTCAAATGCAGGCAGGGGCATTGTAGCAGGCAGGGCGTTTTTTCTGCAAGCTTGCAGGGTAATTTGTCTTGGTGAACCTTGCACGAAAGCGCAAGAACCACCCAGCCTACGGATTTTACCAGAATCGTAGGTTGGGCTAGCAAATCCGGCCCGTGCGGCTTTACGAAAAGCTTTTGCCCTTCCTCCGGATTTGCGTGGCCCAACAACAAGGCCTTTTGCCGATTATCAAATCCAAAACGGTGCGTTTTTTTGTTGGGCTACGCGCAGTAAACTGCACTAGCCCAACCTACTGGATGCCAGCCTTCGCGGGCATGACAGGCCGGGGGGTTTTTGCCTTCAACCACAAACGCATGGGGCGGTTCCAGAGGGTCATGGGCAAGGCGCATTTTTCGCAGGGACGAGGTGTTTTTTTGCCTTCAACCACAAGCGCACAGGGCGGTTCCAGGTGGTGCGTGGGCAAGGCGCACGAGTTTTGAAGCGCGGGAGTGTACAGTTGGTACATGACCAAGCT
>JASEHB010000322.1:0-1833 GCA_030018745.1 Desulfatibacillaceae bacterium
CATGCGCTCTCCCAGCTGAGCTACAGCCCCGTAGGAAAGCTGTCTCTAACAGGCTGCCTTGCCTGTGTCAACAGGTTTTTGATGCAGATGGATTTTTTTGGACAGCCTTATTCCAAGGCGCTGATATTTGTTGAGCGTTCAAGGCGTTAGGCAAGGCTGCCTTTTTGCGTTATTTTTTTGTGGCTGGCTGCAAAACCGGATTTGCTGCATCAGAAAAACCTTTTTGAAAAGATTTTTCTGACGCAAACCTTATTGCCCTGCATTTAACTCTGTAAGCAACAGGCTGCCTTTTCAATGTGTTGTCGCTTAATTCCGGTTGGCCTGATTCCATGCCTACGGCTCATTGCAGGCGCCTCATTTAACCTTGTCAGAAGGGTATGTCATTGTCATCCATGGGCGGAGCCGAGCCTGGGCCGGGGTCGCCGTCCTGGCCGCTGGGCTGGGCAGGGCGCTCATACTTGCGCTGCTGGCCGCCGCCATCGCGGGGAGGCGAGCCGAGCATTCTCATTTCATTGGCCACAATTTCCGTTGAATAGCGGGTGTTGCCATCCTTGTCGTCCCACTGGCGGTAACGAATACCGCCCTCAATGTAAACCTGCTTGCCCTTGGAAAGGTATTGGCCGCATATTTCGGCAAGTTTGCCGAAAACAACGACACGGTGCCATTCTGTTTTGTCCTCGCCCTTAACCCGCTCGGTTGTGGCAAGCCTTAAGGTGGCGACAGCCAGCCCGCTTGTGGTGTAGCGCATTTCCGGATCCGCGCCCAGGTTGCCTATAAGTATAGCCTTGTTTACACCTGCCATGAAATCCTCCTTAACTGTCGCATCTTTTAATAAATGGTGGATAAGAATAAAGATGGGCCACCCTTTAACGCAGGCGCCGCCGCTTTTGAGGGTGGAATAAGATTCTATGCCTTTTTAGTATCGCCTGGAGGGCTTGCTGTCAAGAGACGCTGCGGCCCGAAAAATGGGCAGCATTCCCTGCCGGGCGCTTTTTCTGGGCTTGTGGAAGGCCGGGACGGTAACAAGCCCGATTGGCGGGATTATTATTTGATAATCAAACCTTATTGCCCTTAAGGGCAATCAAAGCACAATAATAAAGCTTGCCATCTGCAAAATCATAAAGTAATATTTTGTATTACGATTCACGAAGGGATTTTAACGGGCAGGAGAATGACGCCATGAAGAAAGGCAAGCCGGAGATAATAACTTTCAAGGCTGATGAAAAGTTGAGCCAGGCCCTTTCTGCAGTGGGCAACCGCTCGGAGTTCATCCGCAATGCCCTGCTTGCAGCTCTGGATAATGTTTGTCCGCTGTGCTCCGGAACAGGGGTTTTGAACCAGGACAGAAAAAGGCATTGGGATGAGTTTGCAAGGGATCATGTGATGAGCCGCTGCGATGACTGCCACGAGTTGAGGCTTGTATGCCAAAAAGGGCAGGAGGGATAGCCCTAAATCGCCTGCCAAGCGGCGTTTGCCTTCCATTTGGCTCGCAACTGGCAAATCGGATAAGGATAATATTGCAATGAAAAGCTCCTTGTTTAAAATCCTTGCAGCATTTTTTGGGGCAATGCTTGCCCTGCCTTTTGCCGGTGCGGATACTGCCCGGGCCAAAATGAAGGTCTTTGTGTCCATTGCTCCCCAGAAATATTTTGTGGAGAGGATAGGCGCAGGCCTTGTGGATGTTTCCGTGCTTGTGGCCCCTGGTGCAAGCCCCCATGTTTACGAGCCGCGGCCCATGCAGATGAAGGCTTTGTCCGAAGCCGACCTTTTTTTTGCCATAGGAGTTCCATTTGAGGCCGTGTGGCTTCCCAGAATCGCTGCTGCCACAAAAGG
>JASEHB010000322.1:1843-4031 GCA_030018745.1 Desulfatibacillaceae bacterium
CCATGGAAGAGGGCATCGAAAAAATACCCATGTCCGAACACGGCCATGATGATGAGCATGATGACGGGCATGATGACGATCACGCTTTTGGGCCGGGCCATGATAACGGGGATGATGCTCACCATCAAGGGGTTCTCGATCCCCATGTGTGGCTTTCCCCCAAAAGGGCTTTTGCCCTTGCACAAAACACGGCAGCCGCCCTTTCTGCAATGGACCCTCATCATAGGGTGGTTTATCAAAGGAATCTGGAGGCTCTGCTGGCCGATATTCAAGAACTGGACGAAGCCATTGAGTCTCTTTTTGCAGAAGCCGGTGCAAACCGGACCTTCATGGTTTATCATCCTGCCTGGGGATATTTGGCCCATGATTACGGGCTTGAGCAGATTCCTGTTGAAATTTCCGGCAAGGAACCCAAGCCTGCCCAGCTCCAGCAGCTTATTGATACGGCAAGGGAAAAGGACATCAGAATTTTGTTTGTTTCGCCCCAGTTTTCCCAGAAAAGCGCCCAGGTTGTGGCAAAGGCCATAAACGGCAGGGTAAAGACCGCCGACCCCCTTGATGAAAACTGGATGGACAGCCTGCTTTCCCAGGCAAGGATAATTGCAGGGGCATTAATGTGAACAGCAATCAGCCTGTCATATCCCTTGAAAGGGTTTCTTACGCCTACAATGGCGATGCCGTGATTGAGGATGCCGCTCTTTGCGTGTATCCGGGCGATTTCCTGGCGCTCATAGGCCCCAACGGCGGCGGCAAGACAACCCTTATAAAGCTCATGATAGGGCTTTTGAAGCCTGATGCGGGATCTGTGCGCCTTTTTGGGGAAAACCCGCAAAGGAGCAGGCTGATGGTTGGCTATGTGCCCCAGGATCGCCATGTGGGGGCGGGCGTGCCGGTGAGCGTGCTGGATGTTGTACTCATGGGCCGGATGCGCGGCGGCGGCGGGCTTTACCGTTACAGCGCAGATGACCGCAGGGCAGCCAGCCAGGTGCTTGAGGAAGTTGGCATGGCAGGGTTTGAAAAGCGCCCGGTGGGGCATCTTTCCGGAGGGCAGAGGCAGAGGGTTTTTGTTGCCAGGGCGCTGGCTTCAGAGCCAAAACTGCTAGTCCTTGATGAACCTATGGCAAATGTTGACCCCAAGGGCCAGGCCGAATTTTACGAGATGCTTAAAAACATCAACAGCCATTGCACCATTGTTACGGCCAGCCACGATATAATGGTGCTTTCAAGCTTCGTCAAAACCGTTGGCTGCGTCAATCGCAGCGTTCATATGCACGATGGCCCCCACTTGAGCCGCGAGACCTTTGAAAGTGTTTACCATTGTCCGGTTGAAATGATTGCGCACGGCATTCCCCACCGGGTTTTTCCGCCCCACGAAAATGCTCCGGCTGCCGGGCCGGGCCGGGATAGATGCCAACAACCAAAAGGCCCCTGTGCCGAGGGTTCAAAAAAAATATGATTTCGGGCAAATCACTTTTTGCATTCCGGTTCTTTGTTAAAAGGCATTGCCGGTTTTACAGACAAGGCATTGTGTAAGCCATGATTGAAGCCCTTTCCTATTCCTTTATGCAGAATGCGCTTCTGGCTGGCCTTATGGCTGCTGTTGCATGCGGGGTCATGGGTGCTCTGGTGGTTGTAAACCGCATTGTATTTGTTTCCGGAGGCATTGCCCACACAGCCTATGCCGGGGTTGGGCTTGCCTTTTTTGCGGGTTTTGCGCCCCTTTTAGGCATTTTTGGGGTGGCCGGGGCTGCTGCGCTCATCATTGCACTGGTCAGCTTCAAAGCAAAGCACCGCACGGATACGGTAATCGGCGTGCTATGGGCCGTGGGCATGGCTGTTGGGGTCATTCTGGTGGACATAACCCCGGGCTACGGCGTGGATCTCATCAGCTATCTTTTTGGCAGCATCCTCACCGTGGCCCAAGGGGACCTTTGGATGATGGCGGGGGGGCTTGTTTTTCTTCTGGCTGCAACTCTCTGGTACTATCATGACTTTGTGGCCCTGGCCTTTGATCCCTCCTTTGCCAGGGTGCGCGGAGTACCGGTAAGGGGGCTTTACACTCTTCTGCTTGTAATGGTGGCAATCACGGTTGTCATGGTGGTGCAGGTGGTGGGGCTTATTCTGGTGATTGCGCTTCTTACCATAGGGCCTTTTGTGGCGGAAAAATTTTCAATTTCCATGGCGCAGA
>JASEHB010000323.1 GCA_030018745.1 Desulfatibacillaceae bacterium
CTCTGCAAGTATCCTGTCGCCGGGAAAAGCCGCACCTATAATGCCCTTGATAATTTTTTCAGCGCCTACATCCGCCTCCGTAACAAGGTCTATACCACCCTTCTTGCTCACACTATGCGCCTTGCCAAACCGTTCTGCAAGCAGTAATCCGGCCTGATGGGCCGCCCCAAGCGCCACACGCTCAATTTTTTTTAGATCCCGTTTCACTTCCATGTAAAAACCGCCGCTGCCATTAGACCATTATGCCCAGGTACCAGTAGATTATCTGCCTGCCAAAGAAGATAAACAGCAAAGCGCCCAAAGCAAGGAAAGGACCGAAAGGAACAGCCAGTTTAAGCCCCTTTTTGCGCACAATCATAAGCACAATGCCTGCAACAAGGCCGATGGCCGCACCGGCCACAAGGGAAAAAAGCACGCCCTGCCAGCCCAGAAAGGCCCCAAGCATGGCCGCAAGATCCACATCTCCGCCGCCCATGCCCTCTGCCCTGCGCACCAGCCAGTAATACTGGCGCATAAGATACAGGCCGCCTGCCCCTGCCAGTATGCCCCCAAGGGATTCAAGGAGGTTCATGCCCGGCAGAAAGGGCGAAAGAACAAAGCCCACAAGCACTCCGGGCAGGGTTATGATCATGGGAATGCGCGTCAGGTCAATATCTATAAAGGAGATGACCAAAAGCGTGCAGATAAGCGCAAAATAGATAAGGCCGGTAATGGAGGGGCCAAAAGTCGCAAGGCAGGCCAGGGCCAAAAGCCCGGCAAGAAGCTCCACAATGGGATAGCGCACAGAGATGGCGGCCTTGCAGTGGCGGCAGCGGCCCCTTAAAACAAAGTAGCTTACAATGGGAATGTTGTCATAAAAGCGAATAAGCTCTCCGCATTTGGGGCATTTTGAGCGGGTGGAGCCAACGGACAGGGATTTGTCCGGCTGATGGGCCTCCATAAGCTCGCCCCCGCAGGATGGGCAGGCAAGGCTTTCTATGGCTGCGCTGCAATGAGGGCAGGCATAGGGGTCATCCATCATGAACCGCGAGCGGGGCAGCCTGTGGATGCAGACATTCAAAAAGCTGCCCACCACGCAGCCCATTAAAAAAACATAAACCAGAAATAAAGGCCCAAAGTCAAAAAAGCTCATTTATTTAATCCTGTAAACAAGTTGGGGGGTAGATTGCCATCGGGCATGGGCCATGTCAAGTTTGTTGTTGTCAAATAAAATATGTGTCATATATTTTCAAAATGAGAGGGATTTCCATTGGCTGGCTGCGGCAAAAGAATGGAAGTCCTTTTACCGTTTATTGAACTTTGCTGCATTCCTCAAGATTTCAAGGGAGGGCGAATGGCCCGTACCGATACGGACGACATGGTGGGACTGCTTGAAGGAGAGGAAAACCTGGAGGAAATCCCTGCGCAACTGCCCCTTTTGCCTGTGCGGGATGTTGTGGTTTTTACTCACATGATTCTGCCCCTTTTTGTGGGAAGGGACAAATCCGTGCGGGCTGTGGATGCCTCCATGAAAAAGAACCGCTTTCTCATGCTGGCAACCCAAAAGGATGCCACCGAGGAAGACCCCAACGCGGAGGATATCTACAAAATAGGTGTTGCAGCGCGCATTCTGCGGGTTTTGAAGCTGCCGGACGGCCGCGTGAAGGTGCTTGTGCAGGGGCTTGCCAAGGCGCGGATAAAGCAGTTTGTGCGGAAGAACCTTTTCTTTTCCGTGAAGATGGAACTCATAAACGAGCCATCATTTCCAGACGAGGCCATAAACATCGAGGTGGCGGCCCTCATGCGCAATGTGAGGGAGCAGTGCGAAAAAATTCTCTCCATGCGCGGAGAAATGTCTGAAGATGTCGCCTCCATACTGGAAGGCCTGGATCATCCGGGCCGGCTTGCAGACCTTGTGGCAAGCAACTTGAGCCTTAAAATTGACGAGGCCCAGGCCCTGTTTGAAATAATCGACCCCTTAAAAAGGCTCCACCGGGTAAACGAGCTGCTTTCCCGCGAGGTGGAGCTTTCCACCATGCAGGCCCGCATCCAGAGCAATGTGCGCGATGAAATAAGCAAAACCCAGAAGGATTATTTTTTGCGGGAGCAGGTGAGGGCAATCCACAGGGAGCTTGGCGAAAACGATGAAAAATCCCAGGAGATGGAGGAGTATGCCGAGAAGATAGCAGCAGCCAAAATGCCCCCCGAAGCCGAGCAGGAGGCGAAAAAGCAGCTGAAAAGGCTTGAGCAGATGAATCCCGAAGCTGCCGAGGCCCCCATGCTGCGCACTTATCTGGACTGGCTCACGGATGTGCCCTGGAGCAAGTCCAGCCGCGACCGCCTTGATATCAAGGCCGCCCAGAAGGTGCTGGATGCAGACCACTACGGCCTGGAAAAGGTCAAGGAGCGCATTCTGGAGTTTCTGGCCGTGCGTAAGCTGAATCCCAAAATGAAAGGCCCCATCCTCTGCCTTGCAGGGCCTCCGGGAGTAGGCAAGACTTCGTTGGGACAGTCCATTGCAAGGGCCATGAGCCGCAAGTTCGTGCGGGTGTCTTTGGGCGGAATCCGGGACGAGGCGGAAATCCGCGGCCACCGGCGCACCTACATCGGGGCCATGCCGGGGCGCATAATCCAGGGCCTGAAGCAGGCAGGGGCCAACAACCCTGTTTTCATGATGGATGAAATTGACAAGGTGGGCCAGGATTTTCGGGGCGACCCCACCTCCGCCCTTCTGGAGGCTTTGGACCCGGAGCAGAATTTCGCCTTTTCAGACCATTATCTTAACCTGCCCTTTGACTTGTCAAAGGTGCTTTTCATAACAACTGCCAACATGACGGATACAATTCCATCCGCCCTGCTGGACCGCATGGAGGTCATCAACCTTTCAGGCTACACCACGCCCGAAAAAACCGCCATTGCCAAAACCTATCTCATCCCCAGGCAGATAAAGGAAAACGGGCTTAAGAAAAAGGATTTGGTCATAAGCGAGAGCGCCATTGTAAGGCTTGCCACCGAATACACATCCGAGGCGGGCTTAAGAAACCTGGAGCGGGAAATAGGCTCTTTGTGCCGCAAGGTTTCCAGAAAGACAGCAGAAGGCAAAAAAGGCCCCTTTTCCATAAACGCCGCCGGCCTTGTAAAGTACCTGGGGCTTCCCAAGTACCTGCCGGAGATGGATCAGGAAGTTGACCAGGTGGGCCTTGCCACAGGGCTTGCATGGACAATGGCCGGTGGAGAGCCTTTGTATGTCGAGGCCACCATCATGCCGGGCAAGGGAGAGCTTGTTCTCACCGGGCAGCTTGGCGAGGTGATGCAGGAATCCGCCCGTGCTGCTGTTACCTATGCCCGGTCCAAGGCCGAGAGCCTTGACATAGACCCGGAGCTTTTCGAGAGCCAGGACATCCATATCCATGTTCCGGCAGGGGCCATACCAAAAGACGGGCCTTCTGCAGGTGCGGCCATGGCCACAGCTCTGGTGAGCGTTCTGACAAACCGGCCCATAAAAAGCATTGTGGCAATGACCGGCGAAATTACCATAAGGGGCCGCATACTGCCCATAGGCGGATTGAAGGAAAAGGCCATCGGAGCTCTGCGGGCAGGAATTCGCATTCTGCTTGTGCCGGAAAAAAACAAGAAGGAAATTGCCGAACTTCCCGCCCAGGTGCGGCGTAAGCTCAAGTTCATAACCGTAACCCAGGTGGAGCAGGTCTTTGAACAGGCCCTGCTGCCTGCCATAAAACCCCCAAAGCCAAAGGGCAAGGCCAAAAAAGGCGCAAAAAAAACCCCTGCCAAAACAAAGGCAAGGCAGCCTTCCAGCCGGGCCTGATAAACAATATCCCCAAAATTTTTTCCGGCCAAAGCAAGGCGGAAACCCGCCCCTTTGGCCGGATTTTTTTTGCGCAGTGTTTTGTTGGGCTACGCGCAGTAAACTGCGCTAGCCCAACCTACCAGAGCAGCCAGGCGCAAAGGGCGGTTCCAGCCCTATTGTTGGGCTACGCTAACGCTAGCCCAACCTACGAATCGCCTTTCCCCCAACCACAGGCATACAGG
>JASEHB010000005.1:0-5668 GCA_030018745.1 Desulfatibacillaceae bacterium
TCCTTCAAGCTGACTTTTAACAAGTCCTGTTACAAGGCCCAGGCCTAAAGTCCGGGCATCGGATATGTCTGTACTCTGCGGCATTCCCGCGCCGTTGTCTGCAATCACAAGCTCCATCGTGCCTCTTGAAACCTGACGGGCAAGAAGCCTTATCTCGCCGGGGCCGCCATTGGGAAAGGCGTGCTTCAAGGCGTTTGTGAAAAGCTCGTTTATAATCATGCCGCAGGGCACGGCTTTGTCCACCCCAAGGGTCACTCCGTCCGCCTTTATGGAAAGGCTTATGCCCCGCTCCTTTGCGCCGAATGCCTTGAAAAGGCTTTCGGCAACAGTGTGGGCATAGTCTTCCAGGTTTATTCCCGCCAGGTTTTCTGCCCTGTAAAGGGTTTCATGCACAAGGCTCATGGCTTTGATGCGGTTTTGCATATCCGCAAATGCACCCTTCACATCCTTGTCCCTTACCCTTGCCCCTTGCAGGGTGAGCAAAGCAAGGATGACCTGCATATTGTTCTTGACCCTGTGGTGAACCTCCTTTAGCAGAAGCTCCTTTTCCTCCAGGGCGTTTCGCACCTGCCTTTCCGCCGCCCGCAAATCCGAGACATCCATTATGCACTCGATCGCCCCCCATATCCGGCCCTTGTCATCGCGGATGGGGTGGGTATAGACCTTGTATTCCTCGTTGCGGTGGACAAACTCGTCATCTGCCATGAGCCGGGTAACAAGGCGATCCTCTTTTATGGCTGTGGGAACCGAGCAGAAGGGGCAGGGGTTTTCCCTGCCCTGGAAAACCTTGTGGCATTTTTCTCCCACAAGGGATTTGCGCTCCACAAGGCCGCACATTTCCATGAGCCGGTCGGAAACATCCACCACATTGAAGCTGGTGTCCACCACCTTGACCCCGCCGGGAAAGGTGTTGAAAACCGCCCGGAGCTGCTGGAGAGCGCGGCGCAGATCCGTTTCCGCCTCCACCTGCCTTGTTATGTCAACAGCTATGCCCCCCAGAATGGGCGGCTTATCATCCCGGAGAATGGGAAACTTGAATGTATGGTAATGGTGCAGGTTGCCGTCTTTATCAGGAACCGCGCCAAAGGTTTCCATAGGCCCCTGGGACATTGCCCGCAAATCCTCGCTCACAAGGCGCTCTGCGGTTTTTTCGTCAAAGAGATCGTGCATGGATTTGCCCAGCCATTTCTTTTTGCCGAAGGTCTGGGCCATGTAGCGGTTGGTGTAGAGAAAATGACCGTTTTCATCCTTCATGAAGGCCATGCCCGGCACAGTGTCCATGAAGGTTGAAAAGCGCTCCTCGCTCTCGGCAAGGGCGGCTTCCGCCTCAAGGCGGGCGATGACCCCGCCCATGCGGGCTACAATGCCCTCCATTGCGCTCTGGGAGGCCTTGGGAAAACGGTCAAGGGTGTGGGAGCCAAGATTTATGGCGGCAACCACCCGGCCTTCGTGCTCCACCGGAATAAGGGCCATTGCCCGCACCGCAGAATCCGGGCTGTTATCATCGGCAAGCTCTGAGTAAAGTCCGTAAACCGGTCTGCCGCCCATTACGGCCACGGTTTGGGAGGCCTGGGGCGGATAATGGCGCACTTTTGATGCAAAGGAGCGGGGCAGGCCGCTGTAAGTTACAAGCTCCAGGCTGCTGGCAGCGTTGTCCACCACATAAACAGCCCCGCAGTCCACCCCGAACACATTGAAGCTGGCCTTTAAAATGCGGCTGGCCGCCTCCTTCAAATCCCTGGCCTCGGAAAGGCTGATGCCAAGATCCCGCTGAAGGCGAAGTATATGCTCTGCGTGCTTGCGCTCTGTGAGGTTGCGGGTGATGGTCATGATGCAGGGGTCGCCCAGAATTTCAATGGGCCAGGCGCTGATAAGCCCGAAAACAACATTGCCCTCCCTGTCCCGAAACCTTGCTTCCATGCCTATAACCTGGCCGCTTTCTCCAAGTTGGGTCATGAAGCTCTTGCGGTCCCGGCTGGAAACCCAGATGTTGAGATCATCAGGGCTTTTTCCTGCCACCTGCTCGGCAGTATAATCCAAAAGGCTTGTAAAGCCCGGATTCACATCAATTATGGTTGCGTCATCCCTGCGCAGAATTGCAATGGCGTCAGGGTTTTCCCGAAACGCCCGGTTGAACATATCCTCATTTTCCCACACCAGCCCGGCTGTCCAGCGCCTTTTGGCAGCCTCCTCCTCAAGCTGCACAACTCTGGCTGCAAGCTCCTCGTAGCTTGGCCTGTCCTCACCGTCACCGGGTACAAGCCGGTTTTTGATGCGGGTGAAAATGGAATTGGGCGAAGGCGGCAGTTTCATGATAAAAGCCCGGTTTTGCGCTAAAGGAGATCCGGGTCAAAGTCCTCCACAGAAGGCGCTCTGTGCCAGGAGCGGGTGGGGTCTTTTTCGGCTTTGTCCTTGTGGAGCGCCATTTCAATGCCTATGTAAAGCTCACGCTCGGTAAAAGGCTTCAAAAGATAGCCGAAAGGCTCTGCGGCCTTGGCCCGCTCAAGGGTTTCGTCATCAGAATAGGCAGTGAGAAAAACAATAGGGATGCTTATTTTTTTGCGTATTTTTTCCGCTGCCTCAATGCCGTCATAAAGGCCGGGCATCACAATGTCCATGAGCACCAGATCGGGCAGCTCCTTTTCCACGGCCTGCACCGCCTGCTCGCCCGAACTTTGGTGGGATGTTATTTCATAGCCCAGGGCTTCAAGCTGGGTGATTATGCCCTGGGCAAGAATGTATTCATCTTCCACAACCATAATTCTGCCTTTTGACATGGCAACCCCTTAACTCTTTTGATATTGGCTGAATATATCCTATGCAAGCCGCATAAAGTCCTGGCTTGCTGTTATGCGGCTTTTTGGCGCAGCTCCATAAAAGGCCGGAGAAGCACTTTAAAAGCCGCCTGCAATGCTTTTGTAATGGATAATCCTTGGGGAGTTTATGAAAAAAAAGCAAAAGAAGCCTGAAAAGCCCCCCAGTTTTTTTACCATAGGCCGCCGGCCTGTTTCTGCAAGACAGCCGCCGCGCAGAAACTGCAAGCCCCCTTTGCCCCTGCGCCAAAGTTTTAACCTTCAGGCGGTCAAAATAAAGAATAGCAAAACCCATGCACTAAAGACAAACTATTTTCACGGTAATTGCCCCGTGGTCCATTGTTAATCCGGCTCAAAACCTTAAGATGGTTGTCTGCCCTTTTTGGGACGGCGCCTGTCTGGCCGGGGCAGGCAGCAGGCAGGAGGGATTTTTCTGGAAAAGACAAGGGTTGTATGTTTTAATGGGTCAAACTTTCCAAAAGATTTGTCGCTAAAGACAGGGCTTATTCACATTTGCAGGCAAAAGCGGCCTGCACCATTATAAAATGAGGTGGGATACATGAAATGGCCCTTGGCTGCGCTTATTGGAGCATCAGCAAACATTCCGGAATCCCTTGCAGGCGAGCCTGGCTGGGTTGAGGACAGCCACACCGGCGAGTACCGGGCCTACACGCAGGGCACCCAAAACGGCGATATCCGGAAGGTTCTTCTCGTCGGCAGCCTTGCCGCCAGCCCAAAAGACTGCTTTTCTGTTATAACCGACTACGAAAGCTTTCCCGATTTCATGCCCTTTGTTCAATACACCAAAGTGCTTGAAAGCAGAAAGGTGGATGAGAAAAGAGTAGAAAGTTTTGTTTTTTTCTTTCTTAATCCGCCCATGATAGCAAACCGCTTTTACACCATTGCCATTAAAGACGAAATTGACCCGGACGGTATTGACGGGGCTTTCCGCTCCAAATGGACCCTTGAAAAAGGCCCCTTCAGAAAAACCCCTGACGACCCCCAGATTAAGGGCCATGTGAAATGGGGCTTCAAAACACCCATTGAGGCGACTTTTAACGATGGATACTGGCTTTTTGAGCCTCTGGAGGATGGAAGCAGAACCAAGGTCTCTTACAGTGTATGGACAAATCCTGGAGGGCTTATCCCGGCAACCATTGCAGACAAGGCCAATGCCATTGCCCTGCCCAAAATATGGGCCGCATTTAAAAAACGGCTGGCAGAAAAAAAGTTCCTCAAGCTTTAAGTCTTGCACAGGCTGCATTGCCCCAGGCAAGGAAAAGGTGTTGCAAGTGCCCTTGCAGTTTGAAGACACAGCAGTTTACTGGAAGAACCTTGCAGCCATTGCGGGCAAGGTTATCGGCCAGGCCGCCCGCACCGGCCCGGCCCGGCTTTATTCCAATGCAAAGCAGTACCCCTGGCTGGCGTCATTTGGCTCTGCCCCGCGGCTTTATCACCTTCTTGTGGGTTCCAGGTCCGGAGCCTACCGGCAGGCCAATGCAAGGTTGTTAAAGGCCATTTTCTTTCATGGAGCAGAGGCTGCCAATACTCTTTTTGAGAAGCCCGAAAGGCTGGTGCTAAACGAAGACCTAGTGCCGCCGGAAATTCTTTTTGCAATGGGGTTAAACTCCTGGTTTGTGGAGTACCTTGGTTTTCTGCTGCCCATGCTCCAGCCGGATCTGGCCCAAAAATATCTGGATATTGCCGACAACGCCGGGGTTCCGCCCGATATATGCAGCCTGCCCCGGCACATGATGGGCATTGCCCACGCCGGAGACCTGCCCAGGCCCGGAGCCATCATAACCTCCAACTCCCCATGTGACGGCGGCATGGCCTCCTACACGGTGATAGGCCGCAAGCTCAAGGTGCCGGTTTTCCATTTGGATGTGCCATATCATTTTTACAGCCAAAGGGCTGCCGATTACTTTGTAAAGGAGCTTGAGAACCTTATTGCCTGGCTGGAGAAGCACACCCCCGGCCGCATGGATTTTGACGAGCTTGCCCGCATTTGCCAAAGGCGAAACGCCATGATGGAGGCAGAAGCAACCCTTTGGGATATGCTGCGGACAAGGCCTGCACCCCTGGCCGCGGAGGCTGTTTATCTCAACCACCTGTGGAGCTTTACGGTAAGGCCCGGAACCACGGAAGCCTTGTCGCTCATGCAGGACATCACCGGGTTTGCCCAAAAAAACTTTGACGCCAAAAAGGGGGCGCTTGAAAAAGAGCAGGTGAGGGCGCTTCTCTGGGGCGTGTGGCCGGTATTTCTTACCCCCATGTGGGCCTGGGCCGAAAAAACCTGGGGCCTTTCCCTTATCATGGACAGCCTTTCCTTTAACCGGCTTGAGCCCATAGACACTTCATCGGAAAAATCCATGTTGCGGGACCTTGGCCGCCACATAATGGCAGGCCCCATGGCCCGGCACTCGCGAGGGCCGATGGAAAACTATTTTGACGATATGTTTTTTGCAGTGGAAAATTTTGATATTGATATGCTCATGATGTCCGGGCACATAGGTTGCAAGAACGCCCAGGCCCTAAACGGCATTTTAAGGGAAAAATGCAGGGAGAGGGGGCTGCCGCTTCTTGTTATGGAGTACGATTTGAGCGATGCGCGCATTGTGAATGAAAAGGGAATCCAGGCCCAGGTTGAGCATTTCATGGAAAATGTGATGCGCGTAAAAAAACTGGATTCTTAAACCGGGAAAAAATTTTTTCAGGCAGGTCCTAAAAGGGCTGGTTCTGTTTTTCTGTCTTACGGGGCTTGCTTTCCAGGCTCCAGGCTTATATTTTGCCCGTAGGGAGATTTTTTACTCTTTATTTTACAGATACTTTTTTAAAGCCAATCGCCATGAAAA
>JASEHB010000005.1:5678-19319 GCA_030018745.1 Desulfatibacillaceae bacterium
GAAAAAGGCAAAGACATATAATCTGATTTTCACCGGAGAGATTGCCCAGGGCCAGGACAGGCAGGCTGTGTGCGAGCGTCTTGCAGGGCTTTTTGGAATTGACTCCGATGATGTGGAAACCCTTTTCGAAAACGCTCCTGATGTAATAAAGCGCAATGCAGACCAGGAAACGGCCCGGCGGCTTTGCGCCTCTGTGGAGGAAGCGGGAGTCCGCTGTATATTGGAGGAGGCTGATAAGGCCAAAATTCCAGGGTGTTGTCCTGCCTGCGGGTATGAGGCCCTGGAGCCGGATGATCCCCTTTTGTGCGGAGCAGAAGGGCAAGGCGAGTGCCCTGCCTGCGGCATAATTGTTGCCAAGTACAAGAAGCCTGACAGACCCGGCGGCGACGCCTCCCCTGCAAGGGACAAAGAGACCCCGCCCAAAAAGTCAGGGGCAAGGCAGTCCGTGCCTGCCCGCACTGTTGTTCGGCCCTTGGGCGAAAGCAAACTGCCGCCGGGTTTTGATTTTAAATCCAAAAGCCCGGCCACCTATGGACAGCGGGTGCTTGCAACCATCCACACTCTTTTCAGGGCTGTTTGCATCTGTCTTGTTTTGTTCATCGGCTTTTCCGCATTTTTGCGTTTTGTGCTGCCCCAAAGGCTTGCCGGAGCCGGTAATTCTTTGGAGCGCCTTACCCTTGCCCTTACGCCGGACTATTTTTTCGGGGTTGTTTTTCTGGCTGTTGCAGGGCTGGTTTTTTTGTGGGCGCTTTTGCTTTTTCCCATGCAAAACAGGGCAAGCAGGGGTCAGGGAGCGGCAGGCATAAGGGTGCTGGACCAGAATAACGGGCTGCCAGGCCCAGGGGCCTTTGTGCTGCGCTTTTTGGGCAATGTCCTGACCCTGGCGCTGGTCGGGCTTCCCCTGCTTTTGCAGGTGGTGGATAAAAACCGCAGAAGCCTTGCAGACAGGCTTTCCAAAACCTGGCAAGCCAATGAGGCCCCGCTTCTGGATGCCAAGGCCGTTAACATGGCGCTTTTGCCCGTAATTTTTGCAGTTCTTCTTGCCGGGGCATGGCTCATGCTTTCGGTGTGGATACTGGAAACCCCTGCAGGCAGCCAGGACCAGGCTGCTGATGCAAGCGCCCAGGCCCTGGAAAGGGAATCCCTTGCCCAGGGTTTTGAGCGGAGAATTTTAAGCGAGATGGCAGTCTGCCAGGAAAGGATGCTGGCGAACACGGGCCGGTATTCGGATGATTTTGGCAGCCTGCTTGAAGCCTGCCGGGGCGCTGCTGTAAGCCCCCAGGCCCGCTCCTTTATACAGAGCGGCCTTCTGGAGGTGCGCCTCACCCAGGAAGGCTACCTCATGACCCTGCGCACAGGCAGAGACACGGCCCATGTTCAGACCCAGGATGGCTACCTGGGTATAAGGGACTTGACCGGCTTGTGATTGATGGGAAAAAGCTTTCTTGCAGCAAGCAGTTTCCTGTTGTTTTGATAAGCCCCCTGCCTTGCCCGCAAAATCATTTAAACAAGCTCTCCTCTTTGTATGCCTGCCAATTATAACCATCTATTATAACAGCATGATTATGTAATTCAAAAAACGGGTTGAAATTTTTTTGGCCTGTTATAAAAAAATCACAGTGAAAAGCTTGCATTTTTATCGAGAGTAGTTATTGTTCTCGATATGTGCCATTGCGTGCATTCTGTCTTTACCTGAAAGACATACCGGGTTTCCAGAATACAAGTTTAAGCCGTGGAGTTTATGCAAGGGCCTTGCATAAACTCCATTTGGGCGGAGAAACGGCCTAAAAGCCTTTTTTTCGCAAACACACCTGATCAATTCATTTAAGGAAAGGAAAAGCAAATGTCTCGTAACGAAGCCTTGAACAAGGCACTGGAGAATCTTCAGGCAAGCTCCGGCGATGTGCAGGCCTGCGCCGTGGTTTCTGAAGACGGGCTTATAATTGCAAGCTCGCTGCCCCAGAGCATGGATGAGTCCCACATCGGCGCAATGAGCGCGGCCATGCTCACAATGGGAAGCCGCACAGCCATTGAACTCAAGCGGGGCAAGCTCCAGCAGCTTTTTGTAAAGGGCGATTCCGGGTATGTCATCATCATGTATGCAGGCCCCCATGCGGTTCTTCTGGCTGTAACCGGCAAGGATGCAAAGCTTGGACTTATCTTTTTTGATTTGGCCAGAGCTGCCGAAGAGGTGGAGAACATCCTCTTATAGCCATGACGGCCAGGAAAAAGGGTCCCTTGCAGGTGCGGGCCAAAGCGGTCCTTTCCCTGCGGGGGTTTGCGGCACAAATCAATACAAAACATTCAAGGGGCTTACCATGATCAAGCTTTACGACAAGGACGGACATTCCAACATGATGATTGATGATTTGGGCAGCGGCTCAATGGTCCAGGCAAACCAGCACATCATTGTTCACGGCAAGGAGGGGATGATTCTGGATCCTGGCGGGCACAAGGTTTACAGCGCCCTCTTTCCGCAAATCGCCTCGCTGATGCCCATGAAGGGCCTCAAGTACATATTCTTCTCCCACCAGGACCCGGACATAATTGCCGCTGCCAACGGCTGGCTCATGGTGACAGATGCCGAGGCCTACCTTTCGGGCCTGTGGATGCGTTTTATCACCCATTTCGGGGTGGATGAGCTTGCTGTGAAAAGAATAAGGCCAATACCAGACGAGGGCATGAACCTGACCATAGGAGACGCTCAAATAAAGCTCATTCCGGCCCACTTTCTCCACTCGGCGGGCAACTTCCAGGTTTATGATACTGTTTCCAAAATCCTTTATTCCGGAGACCTTGGGGCCAGCCTGGGCCAGACCTACTCCATGGTGGAGAATTTTGACGAGCACATCAAATACATGGAGGGTTTTCACAAGCGCTATCTGCCCACCAAAAAGGCTCTTCAGATGTGGGTGAAAACCGTCAGAAAGCTTGACATTGAAATGATTGCGCCCCAGCATGGCGCGATTTTCGGCAACCGCGAGCTTTCCAACCGCTTCATTGACTGGCTGGAAGGGCTTTCCTGCGGGCTGGATCTCATGGGGGACGAATACCCGATTCCATAAATCAAGGGTAGCTGCAAACTTATTGGCCGGATAAAATATTACAGAAGGTTATTGATGATTTCCGTTGAATCGATATTTGTGGATGCCATGCGCACCCTTGCAATGGTGCTGGACATGGATGAGGGCGAGAAGCTCAACCACGCATGGCGGGTGGGCCTTGTGAGCCTGGCTGTTGCCAAGGAGATGGGGCTTTCCAGGCCTGATCTGGTTTAC
The DNA here is from genome assembly GCA_030018745.1 of Desulfatibacillaceae bacterium. GTDB lineage: Bacteria > Desulfobacterota > Desulfobacteria > Desulfobacterales > Desulfatibacillaceae > JAGVAW01. The sequence continues at coordinate 8,957 of JASEHB010000005.1, forward strand.
TACGGCGGCCTTCTTCACGACATAGGCTCTGTGGGCCTTTTGGATCATGTCATCCACCATGCCCAGCATGGCTTTAAAGACAGCGAGGCTCGCAGGCACTCGGAAAAGGGTGCGCATATTCTGCGCCCCTTCCTCCCTGCCCTGGGCCTGGACACAATGGTGGCCGAGCATCACGAGCGTTTTGACGGCAAGGGCTTTCCATCAGGCAAAAAGGAAGATGAAATAAGCATTCCGGCGGCTGTCATCCACATGGCGGACATTCTGGATGTGCTTTTGCGTGATCAGCCCTCCCAGGTTCTTTGGGAAAAGGTCTTCAAAATAACAAAGCAGGCGTCTGGTGCGGCCGTGGCCCCTGCCGTGGCCCAGGCAGCGGCCTCGGTGATTGAAAGGGAAAGGGACTGGTTCGAGGATCTCTTTGAGCCTGAAGGCCCCAAGACCCAGGCAATGGCCATACATCTGGCTCCCAAAGAAACGGCCTCTTACACACCGGACGACCTTCTTGGGCAGATGCTATGGCTCTTCACCCGCGTGATAGACGCCAAAAGCCCGGCCATAATGGGGCATTCAATCCGTGTGGCATGGACTGCATCCCGAATTGCCCAGACCCTGGCCACGGAGGATTTGGACCCGCAGGACCTTGTCTGGGCAGGGCTTTTGCACGATGTAGGTGTGATGGGCGTGCCAAGAAGCCTTTTTTCTTCGGACAAAACCCCAGACTCCAAGGAGCGCCTGCGGCTTAACCGGCATGCAGCCTACTCGATGGAGGTCATAAGCCACATGAGGCCTGTGGCGCACCTGGCCCTGGCCGCAGGCTCCCACCACGAGCATTACAACGGGCAAGGCTATCCCTTGCGGGCCAGAGGGGAGGAGATTCCCCTCATGGGCCGCCTGCTTGCCTTCAGCGACTATTACGACCGTCTGACTCTGCCCGGCAGGCCCGGAAGCCTTTCCCACGAAAAGGCAATGAAAAGGCTTGGGCAGGAAAAGGGCAGGCGGTTGGACCCCCGGCTTGCAGAGGCAGCTCTTGATGTACTTTCATCCTGCGGACAGCTTCAAGCAGAGCCGCCACAGGATCTGGAGAGCTTCCGGCAGCTTTTCAGCACGGACAGGGCTGATGTTGCAAGCCTTGTAAAGAAAGAGGCTCCGGCAGTTCAGGTTCCGCCGGACCCGCAGCTCACAAGGGTTTCGCTTCTGTACCAGAGCTTTCTTTTGAGCCATGAGCCGGTTGCCTTCACCGATTCTTCGGACAAAATTCTGGATGCAAACCGGGCATTTTTGGAACTTGTGGGGCTTGGTCTGGACAAGGTGGCGGGCAGCTTTGCGACCGACCTTGGCCTGGACTTGGCAGATAGCACCGGTGCAGGCCAAACAAGGGAAATCGCCTTTGCGGGGCCGGACGGCAGGACTGTTGAGCTTCTTGTTTCATCCCAGATAATAAGGGACACGGCAGGGCAAAGCCTTGGCCGGATATGGCACATGAGCGACATTTCCGCCCGCAGGCAGATGGAGGAGGCCTTAAAGGAAAAAAACCGTGCGCTTGCAGAGCTTAACCGCATGAAAAGCGATATGCTGGCCATAACCAGCCACGACATGAAGTCGCCGCTGGGCGGAATCATCGGCTATGCCAGCATGGTAAAGGAGCTTTTCAACGATCTGGCCCCGGTAGAGATTCTGCGCTATCTGGACCGCATAATCGCTTCGGGCAACCAGCTTGTCCGCTTCATCAACGATATTCTGGACGCCTCGCGCATTGAATCGGGCAGTCTGGAGCTTTTCTTTGATGAGGTGGACCTGGACTCCATTTTGCGCCTGCTCACCGATGAGCAGCTTGCAGCTCATCACGGAAGAGAGATATCCATCCGCTATCTGGCCCCAAAGAATCTCAAACCCGTCTGGGCCGACAAGGCAAGAATCACCCAGGTTCTTGCAAACCTTTTGTCCAATGCGGCAAAGTTTTCCCCCATCCGGGGGGAGATAACCATAGAATATGCAATTTCAGAGGATGGGAAACACATTGTAAGTGTTGCAGACCAGGGACCGGGCATACCAAAAGAAAATGCGGCCCGGATATTTGAGCGCTACTACCAGGTGAACGGAAACGGCGTTGCAAAATCCCAGGGTTCGGGGCTGGGCCTTTACATTGTAAAAAACCTGGCCCAGGCCCACGGGGGCGAGGTGGCTTTTTGCAACCGGGAAGGAGGGGGGAGCGTATTCACCCTCACCCTGCCCGGCCTGTTGCCGGGAACCCGGCGGGAATGAGGGCTTTGGGAGGCTTTTAAATGGCGCAGATAGGCATTCTCATAATTGATGATGACCCTGCGGTGCACGAGCTGCTCACGCAGTATCTCACCCTTTCCCATTACCGGGTGTTTGACGCCTATGACGGGAATTCGGGAATCCGCATGGTGGAGGAAATTCATCCTGACCTTGTTCTTCTGGATGTGCAGATGCCTGGCATGGATGGGTTTGCCACCCTTCTGGCCATAAGGGAAAAGGCCCAGTTGTCCGATATTCCCATACTTTTTCTCACCAGCCTGGATAGGCAGCACCTCAAGGTAAAGGGCCTGGAGCTTGGCGCAGATGACTACATAACAAAGCCTTTCAATTCGTCCGAGCTTCTGGCGCGCATAAAGGCGGCCCTGCGCAGAACAGCTCGCTACCGCAGGACAGAGGGCATAATGGCCGGCAACCTTTCGGACATATCCCTGGCAGACCTTCTCCAGAGCATGGAGATGGGGGCCAAGACAGCCACGGTCAAGCTGCCGGAAATGGACGGGGTCATCTACCTTTCCCAGGGCAGATTTGTTCATGCCCGGCAAGGCCGTTTCACCGGGGAGGAAGCCCTTGTGCGCATCTTTTTGCTGGAAAAGGGGAGCTTCACAACCCGTTTCAACGAGCTGCCAGCCAATATTGGCGGCCAGCCCCAGCCGTTGATGGGCCTTCTGATGAATGTCCTTGCAGCCAAGGACGAGATTATGGAGATTATTGCCAAGGTGGCCCAAAAGGCCCCCTACATAAAAATAGAAGAAATGGCGTCCGGTCTGGCCCTGCCCCAAAACATGGAGCTGCCCGGCGTTTTTCCATTAAAGGATCTGGTGGCGGCAATGGAAGGAAGCCTCAAGGCCAATCTCAAAGCAGTTGTGGATGCAGTTAAATCCGGGCAGGTCAAGGTGGTGCATCAGGCCGGATAAGGCAGGCTCCGGCAGATGGCCAAATTGCAGGCCAAACAAAGTGGAGAAAACAGATATGCCAAAGGTCATAACAGTATCAAGCCTGAAGGGCGGCGTGGGGCAGACAGCCACCGTGCTAAACCTTGGTTACAGCATGAGCAGGCTGGGGCCAAAGGTTCTGGTCATTGACGCAGCCCCCCAGTCCGGCGCGGGCATGGCTTCCAATGCAAGGCAAAAAAACAGCGCCGGGCTTCTGGAGCTTTTAAAAGGCCAGGCAAAGGCTGCCGATGTGATTGTCTCTGCAAGGGAAGGGGGCCTGGATTTTCTTGGCACAGGCCCGGTGGAGGCCGAGGAGGTCATCTTTTTTGAAAAAGAGGCCTTTCGGGGCAATCTCACCAAGATCATCCGCTCTGTCACGGAAAAATACGACTATGTGTTTATAGACACGGCCACAGGGCTTTCGGTTATAACTTATATATGCATGGCCTTGTCCAGCTCGGTCATAGTACCGCTGGCTCCCAATGCGCTTGCGGTAAAGAGCCTTGCGTCCATGCTCAAGTTTTTCCGGCGGGTGCGTCTGCGGGCAAACCGCAGCCTTGTGCTGGAAGGTCTTTTGTTCACCATGACCGACCACACAAGCCCCTATGAAGTTTCACTCATAAACGATGTGCGCGAGAGCTTTCCGCCCCAAATCTTTTTTGAAACCGTTATTCCCTATGACCCGGCCTTTGAGCAGGCCAATGCAAGGGCCACGGTGCTTGCCATGCTCCCTGAAGGGGAGAACGCAGGGCGGGCCTACCTGGATCTGGCTGTGGAAATGCGTTTAAGGGAAATGGCCCAAACCAGAAAGGGATTTGAAAATGGGCAAGATGATGGAATCTTCTGAATTTGCCGAGGCAGTAAAAATTGCCAATGAGCTTGTGGCCCAGTCTGCTGTGGCGGTTTCCGCCCGCAAGATGGGGCATCGGGCGCTTACTGTTTACCCAAAGCCTTCGGCCAGTTTTGCTCCGGGGCCTTCCCAGGAGAAAATTGCAGCAGCACTTGCGCCAAACGCCAGCCTGCTGATGGAAGAGCCTTTGCCAGCAAAGAGTGCGCCAACTCCTGATGCGGCCCTTGCCCGGCCCTCCCGTCTTGAGGCTCCTGCCTCCAAGCGGCCCAGGCAGGCGGCCCCGGAGGGAATTTACAGGGGCGACAAGCTGGCCAATGCCCTTTATGCCATGTGCCAGAGGGGAGGCTTTTCCGGAGCGCTCATTGTGGATGACAACGGCCTGCCCCTTGCCGCACACCAAAGCCCTGTTTCCGAAGAGGCCATCGGAGCCTTTGCAATAGTGCTTGGCACAGCCCTTGCCAAGGCCGGCAAGCTTTTGGGCCAGCACAACGCAGAAAATATATCCATTGACATAAACTACACGGAAAAGATTGTGCTGCGCCGATTCATGATGGGCCAGGCGCCTGGATACCTTCTTGTGATATGCGCCCAGGAGGTGGACGAGCGCGGCGAGGTGGAGCTTTCCATTGAGCAGATAGCCCAGATTCTGAAAAGGGCCTGATGGCGGCGGTATTTGCAGGGCGGTTTATGCTCTTCTAAAAAAGAGGAAAGCAGCGGGGCAAATGACCTTTCACAGCAAAGGCCTTTGCCCCGTTTTTTCCCTTTTATGTCAACACCCGTACTCGGCCCGCTCCACAAGCTCAAGCTGCATCTGCCGGTTTAGGGTCACAAAGTAGGCGTTGTAGCCCGATATCCTCACCAGAAGCTGGCGGTATTCATCGGGTTTTGCCATTGCCCGGCGCAGGGTGGCGGAATCCACCACATTGAACTGCATCTGCATTCCGCCCATTTCAAAGTAGGCCTTCACATAGGCGCTCATGGCGGCAATGGTTTTTTCGGCAGGGTCTGCCATGCCAGGCGATAGCTTCACATTGAAGGCTATGTTGTTGTCCAGATTCTGGGGGGCCAGCCCGGCCACATCGCGGATATTGTCCAAAAAATCCCGCGAGGCGTGGGGCTGGGGGGTAAGGCCGGGAGTGAAGGCCTTGCCCGCAAACCTGCCTGAAGGCAGAGCGCCGCTAAGGTTGCCGTAGGCAACATGCTGGCTCATGGACCAGAATCCTGTGGTGTAAGGCCCGCCACGAAAGTTCTTGTGCTTCGCCCAGGTTTGACGCACCAGACCAGCCACGCGGTTTGCCATAGCCAGGGCATCCGCATCGCCAGAACCAAACAGGCAAACCTTGTTTTTGAGCATGGCGTTCAAGCCCGGCTCGGACTCAAAATTGCTGTCCAGCGCGTATTTAAGCCTTTCAAAGCTTATGGCCTTTTGCTCAAAGACCAGGGTTTTTATGGCCAAAAGCGAATCAACCACATCTGCAAGCCCTATGTTTGCCGTGCCGGAGCTGTTGTAGCGCGCCCCGCCCACGGTAAGGTCTTTTGCCTTTTCAACGCAGCCGTCTGTGAGGGCGGAAAGAAAGGGCGTGGCCCGGTATTTTGCATGGGCCTTTGCAAGCATGGAATTGAGGGTGACTGCCTGCTCTGCCAGAAAAGCAAGCTGGGCTGCAAAGGCATTAAAAAAATCTTCAAATGACAAAAAGCTGCCCTTTTCCACAGAGCCTGTCCTTGGCCCCAAATCCCAGCGCATGAGCGGGTGGCGGCCATTGTTCAGGGCCATTTCCAGAGGAGCCACAAGGTTAAAGAGAATGCTGCCCGTGTGGGCCAGATGCCTGCCGCTTATGGAAGGCTCCACGCAGCCTGTTGCTGACCAGTCCCTTGCGTGCTCCATTGGATAGTTGTGCTTGGCAAGGGCAGCAAGAACCGCCTTGTCATTGTGCATGGAAGGCGTTGCCGTGGTGGCGTAATTCACCGAGCAAAGCCGCGTGAGATAGGCATCGGAATTGATACCCGGATAAAAGCGGGCGTTGACATTGGGGTCGCGGATGGCAAGCAATTGGGTGGCTTTTAGAAAGATGTAGGTCATGTCGCAGACCGCATCTTTTCCGTCAGGCGTCACCCCGCCAAGGGTTATGGCCTGGTCGGACGAGCTGCCCCCAAAAAGATAGTTGCCAATGTCGGGCACAAGGGGCAGGTGATCCGTGCCGCGCATCATAAAATCCGCCACAAGGTTTAAAGAGTGCTTTATGCAGGCCTCTTTTTGCTTTTTTGTGAGGCATTTTTCCATGTCCATTGCAAAATAGGGCTGCAAAAGCTGATCAAGCCGACCAAAAGAAAGGCCGGCGTTGGTGTTTTCGTTGTGCGCGCCCACCCAGAGCAGCCACAGGGCGTTCACGGCCTCGTCCAGGGTGGTCGCCCCCTGGCGCGGCACGCGGGAGAGCACCTTTGCCAGATGGTTCAACTGCCTTTTTCTTTTGAGGTCTGTCTGGGATGCGGCCTTTCTTTTCGCCTCCGCCTTAAGGTTGTCTGCATAGGCGTTGATGGCGTCCAGGCTTACAATCATGGCCTCAAGGGTGTTTTTCTGGTCATCTGTAAGGCCCGGTTCTTCCTTTTTGCGGGCCATTTCCCCAATGAGGAAATCAAGGCCCTTTTCGATTGCAATGGAAAAATCTGGTATGGCATGGCTTATGCCCACTGTTTTCCACACAAAATAGGCCACCCAGCGGTTGTTTATCTTCTGGCACAAAGGCTCCTTGTACTCGGTTCGCACCCATTCCCAGAAATTGCGATTCATCCAGAAGGGAAAAATGTCGTTATGCAGCAACTTTTCCGTTTCCGGGGTCATTTTGTAGGGGTTCAAAAGCCGCCTGCTCACGGTTTTAAGCTCCCCCCACAGCAGCCCCCCTTGGGCGTCCGGGTAAATTATAACGCCCGTGGGCAGCTTGGCTGTTGTGGAGCCTGCAATGAGCGAATTTGCTGCAATGAGCGGCTTCTTGTTTGCCATGAGGTGATAAAAGGCCTTTGCCGCGCGCAGGGCAGGGTGCCAGGGCTGGCCGTCATTCTGGCGCTCAAAGCCATTTTGCCGGAAAAACTGTGTGAGCAGCAGGGGCCTTTCCGGGCATATTTCCGGCTGGGATGAAAAATGCTCGTCCAGAGCAGCCTTTATGTTGCCAAAATCCTCAAGGCTCCATTTTGAAAGGTAGATGTCATCCAGATAGCGGACGCCCGGGTCCGGCTCTGAAGAACAGGAAAAGGGTTTTTTGCAAAAGTCCTGGCCCTGCAAATGAGAAGGCGGTGCTTCAAGATCCCTTGCATTTTCATCGGCAAGTCGGGCCTGCTCTATGCGTCTTGAATGGGTTTTTTCCATAAGAAGTGAAACAAGGTACATGAAAAGCTGGGCCTTGTTGAGATTGCACTCCACCCGGAAGCGGTTTTTGAGCATACTGTTCATGACCTCATGGGGGGCCTGGCCGAGTATTCCCATCAACTTGGCCTCGTCTGCATATATCAGGGTGACATCCGCATCCGGCAGGGTGCGGGAATGCACAACGGCACTGCCGTTATAAAAAGATATGGAGCGTCCCACAGAGGCGTTTTCCGTTGTAATAGCAACTGAAAAATTCAGCCAGCCGTCCTTGCTCAAGAGATATTTTTTCAAAGATGGCCGCCAGTTGAAATGCATGGCCATGAGTTTTAGAAGGCCAAAAACCGTCCAGTCCGTGAGGCGGCCAGCAGCCAGCTCTTTAAGGGGCGTTGGATTTTGGGGTAAAAGCCCGGAAAGCATTAGAAACAGGGGATTTCTTTTCATTGTCTTTTCCTGAATTCATAAAAGGCTTTTTCAACGAGAAAAGTGTTTATCTGCACAGATACAACTTTACTTTGTTAAGCCAACAAATGTCAATCTTTTTTAGGCTCTTAAAGCGCCTGACATATGGCTTGATTTTGTCTGTAGCAAGGGCAAATGGGCTGCACAACCCGCAAAGCACAGGCTCTTCACACCGCTTTTGCAAGAAGATTGACAGGGATGCGCCATTGGATTAAACTTGCTTTTAAAAAGCATCAAAGCTGTTCTTTTCCTTCATGCAGATTGTTCTTGTGGCAATATTTTCCTGCAAAGAGGTAAAACCATGAAAAAGCAAGTGAGTTTGTTTTCTGTCTGCATTTTTGCCCTGGGCTGCCTTGTTGCTGCCAATGCCTGGAGTTTTAATTTTGCAAACCGTACAGCCATTGCAGACAATGCCATTTTTTTTTCGCCCGCCAACATAAGAGCCTTTCTGGAAGACAACCGGGATGAAGTTCTGGACGGCATGACTTACGACTACACGACCCACGCGCAGATTAGCCCGGCGGAGGCAGGCAGGATTTTTGAAATCCTGGTGGAGCGCCTTCGCGCAGGCGCCCTTTATGACGCCAACACGGTTCGCAGCATGGGTGTGCTTGCTGCCCACATTGCCGAGGCTTTCAGCCCCGGCCACCTTAACACCACCCACTTTTTGAACCCTGAAAAGGTTGAGTTTGCCGGAATTGTTCCTGTGGATAATCCTGGCTGGAGGGTAAACGAGATAATCGAAGCACACAAAGCATTCCAAAACGACAAGCGGGATGAGGTCCTTGTGCCCCGCTATGCTCTTGCAGTCAATGAGATTGTATCTTTCTGGACAGCAGCGTGGCAGGCTGCGGGCCTGAACCCCGGTGCTTCTGTGGAGCCAGGAACCGTCATAACAAGAGATGCCATAATCGTACAGACTTCCGCAGCCCCTTTAAGCGATATGCCCTAAATACGGTGGCGGCAGATTTTTTGCGGAGGGAGGCCAAAGAAACGGCCTTCCTCCACTTTTTTTTCAAACAAAAGCCTTTCTGCCGCACCTTTTGGTCACTCCAACTTTTCCAGGGCTTCCCTTGCACTTTCCCGCACGGCTTCGGGAAGGGCGCTGTCTTGTGCAAGCAGGACAAGGCGGGACACAAGGGCCTGATTTCCCGATTCCCCTGCCACATGCAGGATGTCGCCCTGTATTGTGGCGTCAAGTAGTGAAAAGCGCTCCAGAAGGCTGGCGGCTGCCTGCCCGGCCAGTTCCGGGGCTATGCCAGCCAGGTATTCAAAGGCCACCATTGCCCCAAGGCGGATGGACCAGTCCTGGTGGACAAGAAGCTCCAGAAAAGAGGGAAAGACAGCGTTGTTTTCCTGCATCATGGTTGCAACAGCAGGGGCCTCGCCATCATGGAGCATTGAGGTGAGCGCCCTGGCGCTGACCCTTGACGGGTCCCGGTGAACAAGGGCGTCAACCATCTCTGCGGCCTCAACCTGGCCCGACCAGCGGAAGTGGTTGTCCAAAATCACCGTTGGTGCAGATTTCACCTTGTCCGCCTCTGCTTTTTCGCCAAAAAGCATTGCATCCACAACGCTCACATAGAGGTTGCGGCCTGCCAGGGCAAGGGCCAGCACCCGTTCCACAATCCTTGGGCAGTGGGGGCATGATGGCGCCATGTAAACCGTGAAGGCACCCGGAGCATTGAGAGCTGCAAGGCTTTCGCAGACAGAAGGGGCAAGGGATGAGACAAGGCTTGACCCGCCTGCCGCAGCTTCCAGAAATGGGGCAAGCCCCTTGCCGGAGGGAACGGCTTGGTACTTTATGGCCGAGCCTATGCCGATAAAGGGGGCATCCGGCTCCTCGCTTTTCTTTTTCTTCACTGCAAAATGGGGGGTAAGCGCTGAAAGGGCATCCAGAAAAGCCTCCAGATGGCCGGATCTCTTGTCAGCATTCTTGAAGAGGGTTACCTCAACAGTTTCTGCACGGTTGCGCGCCCAGTCTTCAACAATTGCCCTGTCGCCCGATGATAGGACAAAAGCGACCATGAAAAGCCCCCTCGCAAAAATTTTCTTTTAAAATTGCCCTGTCTGTCTTTTATCATCATGCCATGCCAGAAGGTATCTGACAAGCTCAAGCCGCCACAGGCCATGCAAGAATTGCCGCAACTTTAAAAAAAAGTGCTTTGCCGGGATTTTGGACTGTTGCCGTAAAAGGCGCAATATGGCTCCCGGCAAAGGGCGGAACAGAAAAATAAGGTGTTGACCGGGCCGATTAATTTTGCTAACAGCTTCGCTTCCCGACATTGTGGGGATGTAGCTCAGCTGGGAGAGCGCAGCGTTCGCAACGCTGAGGCCAGGGGTTCGATCCCCCTCATCTCCACCACATCACTTCCTTTTATCAACCCATCTTTTTTCCGCAGCACAATTCTTTCAATTCCTTGACAAGTTTTGGCCATTGCAATAGAGACCTAAAGGTTTGCAAAAGGCGTTTTAAAATTGGCA
>JASEHB010000324.1 GCA_030018745.1 Desulfatibacillaceae bacterium
GTCTTTGAAAGCTTTGGTTCAGGTTACGGCGGCCCCATAGGTGTAATGGTGGGTGTGGACATTGCCACTGACAAGATTTTTGCCATTGGCGTTACCACCCACACGGAAACACCGGGATTAGGCTCCAGGGCGCAGACCGACCCCAAATTCGCAAGGCAGTTTGCTGGCAAGAGCATGGTCCAGGTTTTCAAGGTCAAGGCCGATGGAGGCGATGTTGACGCCCTTGCAGGGGCCACTGTCACATCCATGGGCGTTTCTGCGGCGGTAACCAGGGCAGGCGAGCTTTACGGCAGGCTTGCCCCCCAAATAAAAGACAAAGCAAGGCAACAGACAAGCTAGGAGTTACAACCCATGGCCAAAACAATCACTCAAGAATTCACCAAGGGCCTCTGGAAGGAAATTCCACCCTTCCGGCTGGTGCTGGGGCTGTGTCCGGTGCTGGGCGTTACCACAACAATGGAAAATGGTTTCGGCATGGGCCTTGCCACCACCTTTGTTCTGGTGTGCTCCAATGTGCTGGTCTCCATGCTTCGCAACATCATCCCCAGCAAGGTGCGCATTGCCTGCTTCATCGTGGTCATAGCCACCTTTGTCTGCCTGGTGGAGCTTCTCATGCAGGCTTACGCCTACCAGCTTTTCATAACGCTGGGCGTTTTCATACCCCTTATAGTGGTCAACTGCATTGTGCTTGGCCGGGCCGAGGCCTTTGCCTCCAAAAACAAGGTGATTCCCTCTTTTGCAGACGGCCTTGGCATAGGCATCGGCTTCACCTTGAGCCTTGCGGCCCTTGGCGCTGTGCGGGAAATACTGGGAACCGGCCATGTGAGCATACCCTTTGGCCCGCTGGTCACCCTTCTGGACACAAGCTGGTATCCGGCCTTTGGATTCATGGTGAAAGCGCCGGGCGCATTTATAGGCCTGGGGCTTATGCTGTGCCTGATGAACCTGGTTCCGCAAAAATAAAACGGCCGATAAGGGAGACAACAGGATATGGAATACCTTACACTCATAATAAGCTGCATACTGGTAAACAACATCCTTCTTGCCAAATTCTTGGGCAACTGCCCTTTTCTGGGCACATCCAAAAAAATGGAAACAGCCGTTGGCATGGGGATGGCTGTCATCTTTGTCATGGTTGTGGCCGGTGCAATCACCTGGCTCATCTGGCACAAGGTGCTTGTTCCCCTTGATCTGGGCTATCTGCGCACCATCGCCTTTATTCTCATCATCGCATCCCTTGTGCAGTTTGTGGAGATGTTCCTCAAAAAGTCCATCCCCACCCTGTACGCAGGCCTTGGCATATTTCTGCCCCTTATCACCACCAACTGCGCGGTGCTGGGCGCCACGGTCTTCAATGTTGACGACAATCTCTCTTTTTTGATGGCCACTGTTGCTTCCTTTGCATACGCCGTGGGTTTCGGGCTTGCCCTTGTCCTTTTTGCAGGGCTTCGGGAGCGCATAATGCTTGCCAGGGTGCCCAAGCCGCTTCAGGATACATCCATAGGCCTTATCACCGCTGGAGTGATGGCTCTGGCCTTTGCAGGTTTCAGCGGAATGGTATAGCCTTGAAAACATCTGTATCCGGCCCATAAAGCCATGCCTTTTTTCATGAGGCTCAAGGGTTGCCTAAACAGCTTACACACCAGGCGGACGGATGCAATCCGGTCCGCCTTTCGTTTATTCCTAACAGCAGGAGGGCTCCATGTTCACCATTTTATCCAAGCGTGAAATGGCCCAGGGAACCGTTGTGGAAAATGTCATTTCCGCGCCCCGCATCGCAAAAAAGGCCCTGCCCGGCCAGTTTGTGATTCTGCGCGTTAATGAAACCGGAGAGCGGATTCCCCTGACCATGGCCGACACAGATCCGGAAAAAGGCACCATTACCATAATTTACCAGGTAGTGGGCAAAAGCACGGCGCTGATGAAAACCCTTGGGGTGGGCGACTCTTTTCTGGACATTGCCGGGCCGCTGGGCAAGCCCACCCACATTGAAAAGGTGGGCACGGTTGTGTGCGTTGGCGGAGGCACGGGCGTTGCCGTGCTTCACCCCATCACACGGGCCTTCAAGGAGGCAGGCAACAAGGTCATCTCCATCTGCGGGTCCCGCACAAAAGATTTGCTTATCCTGGAAGAGGAAATGGCAGAAGCCTCCACAGAGTGCAACATCTGCACCGATGACGGCACCTGCGGATACCACGGCTTTGGCACGGACCTGCTCAAGGGAATTCTTGACAGCGAAAAGGTTGACCTTGTGGTTGGCATAGGGCCTGTTCCCATGATGAAGGCTGTGGCCAACCTTACCCGCAAATACGGGGTAAAAACCCTGGTGAGCCTGAATGCAATAATGCTTGATGGAACCGGAATGTGCGGCTGCTGCCGGGTTTCAGTTGGCGGAAAGACCCAGTTTGCCTGTGTTGACGGCCCTGAATTTGACGGGCACGCTGTTGACTTTGACGAGCTGGTGATGCGCCTTAACAGCTATGTGCCCCAGGAGCATGAATCCATGAACCTTTTTGAGCACAAATGCTCCTGCGCCAGCGCCAAATAGGAGGATACAATGACGGAAAAAGCCCAAAAAGTCTCCCGTCAGCCCATGCCGGAGCAGGCTCCGGAAATTCGCCGCAACAATTTTCTGGAAGTTCCGCTAGGTTATCCGCCCCAAACAGCGCAGCTTGAAGCAAGCCGGTGCATACAGTGCAAGAACCCGGCCTGCGTGAAGGGCTGCCCTGTGGGCATAGACATTCCCGGCTTCATCAATTTCATTTCCCAGGGCGATTTTGCAGGCGGCATAGCAAAAATTAAGGAAACCAACGCCCTGCCAGCAGTTTGCGGGCGGGTATGCCCCCAGGAAGCCCAATGCGAAGGCCAGTGCGTGCTTGGCAAAAAGGGCGATCCGGTCGCCATTGGCCGCCTTGAACGCTTCCTGGCGGACTGGGAGCGCAATGAGGGGGTGGTGAAGCTGCCTCAAAAAGCCCCATCCACAGGCAAAAAGGTGGCTGTTGTGGGCGCAGGGCCGGCAGGGCTGACCGTTGCCGGGGACCTCATACTCAAGGGCCACGAGGTCACGGTTTTCGAGGCCTTCCACAAGCCCGGCGGCGTCCTTCTTTACGGCATCCCGGAATTCCGGCTTCCAAAGGAAATCCTGTTTGCGGAGACCAACTACCTTGAGCGTTTAGGCGTGCGCTTTGAATGCAACTTTGTTGTGGGCAAGCTTGCCAGTTTACAGGAGCTTTTTGAGGAAGGCTATGACGCCATATTCGTGGCTGTTGGCGCAGGGCTTCCCACCTTCCTCAAGGTTCCGGGCGAAAACCTTATCGGCGTTTACTCCGCCAATGAATACCTCACCCGCAGCAACCTGATGAAGGCCTACCTCTTCCCCCAGTACGACACGCCGCTGATACGCGCCAAAAATGTTGTGGTCATAGGTGCTGGCAATGTGGCAATGGATTCGGCCAGGACAGCAATGCGCATGGGCGCGGATTCGGTGAAAATCGTCTATCGCCGCTCAAGGGAGGAAATGCCCGCCCGTGTTGAGGAAATCCATCATGCCGAGGAAGAGGGCGTTCAGATGTTTCTGCTCACAAACCCCGTGCGCTTCATCGGCAACGATAAAGGCCATCTCACGGCAATGGAATGCCTTCAGATGGAGCTTGGCGAGCCGGATGCCTCTGGCCGCCGCAGGCCCGTGCCCATAAAAGGCTCGGAATTTGTCATGGAAACCGACATGGCCGTCATCTCCGTTGGGGCCGGGGCAAACCCGCTTCTCACCTCCACCACCCCGGAGCTTGCCCTTAACAAGTGGGGCTACATTATTGGCCAGCCCGATACAGGCAAGACCTCCATGCGGGGTGTGTGGGCCGGCGGCGACATTGTGACCGGCATGGCGACTGTTATCCAGGCAATGGGGGCAGGCAGGCAGGCGGCAAATTCGATGCAGGAGTATCTGACCCTCGGCTGGTAATATTTAAGGGGCGGCCCCAGGAAGCCGTGGGCTGTGTTGCACTGCGCATCGGAATTTCGGTCA
>JASEHB010000325.1 GCA_030018745.1 Desulfatibacillaceae bacterium
CTCTAGCCTTGCCAGTGCACAAATATTGGCGCGTGAATTATACGGTCTATCAGAATATATAAATGTTTTCAGATAGATAAGTGCAAAATTACGGTTTTGCCTGCCGGGTAAAGCCGCTATCAATGGGCCTGCGCCCAGTTGTCGCCCACAGCAGCATTGACCTTCAAGGGCACGGCCAGATCCCAGACCGACTCCATTATAGAGACAACCAGGGCCATTGCCTCATCAAGCTCATCAGGCGGGGCCTCGAACACAAGCTCATCGTGCACGGTGAGCAGCATGGCCGTTTTAAAGCCCTTTTGCCTTAAAGCCCTGTCCACGCGAATCATTGCTATTTTTATGAAATCTGCGGCAGTACCCTGAATTGGGGTGTTTATGGCCGTGCGCTCGGCAGCCTCGCGGACAACCCTGTCCTTGCTTGTTATTTCCGGCAGAAGCCTTATTCTGCCTGCCAGCGTGGTGGTGCGCCGGGTCTGACGGGCTGATTCTATTGCCGACTCCATGAAGGCCTTCACGCCTTTGTAGGTTGCAAAGTAGTTTTCCATGTAGCGTTTGGCAAGTTTCTGGGAAATGCCAAGCTCCCGCGAGAGCTTATAAGGCCCCATTCCGTAAATAAGCCCAAAGTTTATTGCCTTTGCCTCCCGGCGCATCTGATCCGTGACAAAGGCAGGGTTAAGTTTGAACACCTCGCTTGCAGTGCGAAGATGAATGTCCTCCCCCCTGGCAAATGAGTCCAGCAGCACCGGGTCTTTGGCGTAATGGGCAAGGATTCTTAGCTCAATCTGGGAGTAGTCGGCTGAAAACATCTTCCAGCCCTGCTCCGGCACAAAGGCCTCCCTTATTTGACGGCCCTCTTCGGTGCGTATGGGTATATTCTGCAAGTTGGGGTCCGAGCTTGAAAGCCTGCCCGTTGCCGTGACATTCTGGTTAAAGGATGTGTGCACCCTTCCTGTTTGGGGATGCACAAGGCCCATAAGCGCATCCGTGTAGGTGGATTTAAGCTTGGCAAGGGTCCGGAAGCGCAGAATCATGGCCGGAAGCTCGTAATCTGCGGCCAGGTCCGTGAGCACGGAAACATCTGTTGACCAGCCGGTCTTCTTCTTTGTTTTCTTGCCTGTGGGCATATTGAGCTTTTCAAAGAGAATGCGGCCAAGCTGCTGGGGGGATGATATGTTGAATTTTTCGCCCGCAGCCGAGTAAATCTGCTCCTCAATCCTGGCCATTTCATCGGCAAACTGCCCTGAAAGCTCGCCAAGCCTGGCGACGGCCACCCTTATGCCGCGCATCTCCATGTTTTTGAGCACTTCAACCAAGGGCATCTCAATAGTGTTGAAAAGCTCCGTAAGCTGGTTTTCCTCAAGCAGGGGGGCAAGCTTTTCCTTTGCCATAAGCGTAAGGTCTGCATCCTCGCAGGCATAAGGGGCTGCCTTTTCAATGGGAACCTTGTCAAAGGTCTGCGAGCCGGCGGTTTCCTTGTACGATATGGCCTTGTGGTTCAATAGATCCAGGGCTATCTGGTCCAGGCTGTGCGCCCTGCCGGCAGGGTTTATAAGATAAGACGCCACCATGGTATCAAAATCCACACCCTTTAATTCAATGCCGTGGCGGGCAAGCACAATCTGGTCATATTTTATGTTCTGACCTGTTTTGGCGGGTTTTTTGCCCTCCAGCACGGGACGCAGAATTGCAAGGGCCTTTTTTAAGGGAATCTGGGCGGGAGCGCCATCATAGCTGTGGCCCACAGGCACATAAAAAGCCTTGTGAGGCTCAAAGGAAAAGCTTAATCCCACAAGAGAGGCCTCCATGGGCCTTGTGGAGGTTGTTTCCGTATCCACAGCAATTTCAGGGGCCTTTAAAAGCCTTTCGACAATTTCTTCAAGGTCGGCTTCCTTTAGCAGAGCCTTGTAGTCTTTTTCCGCACCCCCTGGCGAGGCATCCGAAAACTCCTCCAGAAGCTGCCGAAACTCAAGCTCCCTGAAAATGGCGCTCAAGGCGGGGCGATCCGGCTCTCCGATTTTGCTTTGCTCCGGGGAAAAAACAACCGGCGCATGGGTATCAATGGTTACAAGCCTGCGGCTCAAAAAGGCCTGCTCTTTGTTGGCCGCCAGACTTTCGCGCTGCTTTTTGGCGCTTATCCTGTCCAGGTTTTCGTAAATCCCCTCAAGGTTTTCGTACTCTCGCACAAGAGCGGCAGCGGTTTTCTCGCCAATTCCCGGCACGCCGGGCACATTGTCGGAGCTGTCCCCCCAAAGAGCCATCACATCCACAAAGCTTTTTGGCGGCAGGCCCAATGCCTGCATTATGGTTTCCGGTTTTTTTTCAACATCCTTCATGGGGTCCCACAGTGTGCAGTTTTCCGTGAGAAGCTGGTTAAAATCCTTGTCTCCGGTAATCATCACCACAGAAAAACCCTGGTCCTGGGCCTGGCGGGCAAGGGAGCCGATGATGTCGTCCGCCTCAAAACCCTGTTTTTCCATCATGGGCAGGTTAAGCGCCTGGGTAATTTGCTTCACAAAAGGAATCTGCACGACCAAATCCGGGTCCATGGGCGGCCGGTTGGCCTTATATGAGGGAAAAAGCTCGTGGCGGAATGTTGGCCCCTTGGAATCAAAAACAACAATCGCGTGATCGGGCTTTTTTTTGTTGAGCAGGTTAAGAAGTATTCTTGTGTAGCCAAAGGCTGCGTTTGTGGGAAGCCCCTGGGAGGTGGAAAGGCCCCGGATGGCATGAAAGGCCCTGTGGATATAGGCACTTGCATCCACAAGATAGAGGATTTTTTTTGACGGTGTTTCCAAAAAGCCTCCTTTTTTCCGCCAGGGTTTGGGCCAAAAAAGCCTTCCAATTTCCGGCGCTTGTAAGATGTTACGGTTTGAGCCAATTCTTAAATGATCTTAAAGACCCAACTCCGGGGCTATCTCCTGCATGGCGGCAAGGGATATGGCAACAAAGTCTGCAATGGATAGATTTGCCTTTTCGCATTCGGCAATCCTCTCCCTGCTTACAGCACGGGCGAAGTCCTTGGCCTTCATCCTTTTTATAACGGATTTTGGTTTCACGCTTGCCAGGGCCTTGTCCGGGTGAACAAGGGCGGCAGCAACAATAAGGCCTGTTATTGTTTCCGCAGCAGTGAGGCAATGCTCAAAAAGGCTTGTGCGGGCAAGATTAAGCCCTTCTGCATTGTGGCTGGCAATGACCGCCCCAAGGGCTGCATCGGCCCCGGCCTCCTTTAGCATCTGCGCGGCTTTTGCGCCGTGAAGCTCCGGCGCGGATTCCGTTAGCTCATAATCCAGATCATGGAGAAGGCCCGCCATGCCCCAAAGCTCTTCATCCTGGGCAAAATGCCTTGCCAGGGCGCGCATCACCGCCTCGGAAGCAAGGCTGTGGGCAACAGTCCGCGGGTTTTTCACATGGGTTTTCAGCAGCAAAAGGGCATTGTCCCGGCTTATTCCGGGTCCCTGGCAATCTGGCATAACAAACTCCTCCGCAAAATAACGGCATCAGAGACCTTAAAAAATTGGAGCAATCATTTCAAAGTTATCTCTACCATTTTTAAATGAATGCGGCAACACAAGGCTCCTACCAGAGGGTACACATTCAAAGTTCAATACCGCAGGATTTTTCCCAATTCATCGGGTGAAATCAAAAAATCCGCTCAAGTTAATATCACCCCTGCCCTGCTCTAAAAAATTGTTTGCCGTCTGCGTGCACAAAT
Organism: Desulfatibacillaceae bacterium; assembly: GCA_030018745.1. Classification (GTDB taxonomy): domain Bacteria; phylum Desulfobacterota; class Desulfobacteria; order Desulfobacterales; family Desulfatibacillaceae; genus JAGVAW01. The sequence goes on from JASEHB010000325.1 coordinate 3,713, forward strand.
ATAAGGGCGGATTGTTCTTCGCCTGGACAAACACTTCAATTTTGGCGCATCTGGCATTGAATCAATTGATGGTCTCTCTTGATGTTGCTGGAGGTTAAATCCATATTCCTGTGAGCTGTATATCGTTAAAATACAGCATTGAACTGATAGAAAAAGAGGTCAAATGCCTGTATGTGGTTTTAAAAAATGTAGTTTGGTAAAAGTAAAATAAAAAGGTTGCAATAATGGTAATTAATGATATATTTATAAACAATAATCTGGAAGCAGTATTCTGAAAAGAA
>JASEHB010000326.1 GCA_030018745.1 Desulfatibacillaceae bacterium
CCCCCACCCGGCGCATGGCAAGAATTGTGTCATCCAGACGAAGGGAGGAAGGTTTTTTTGCCAGGTAGAAAAGGGCAAGCAGCGTTTCACCGGTAAAACTCACAAGCTCCTTGAACTGGCCGCCCATATCAAAGGTGGATTGGCCCAGCCGCACAAAAAGGTTGGGTGCTTTTGGGATAGCTGCCTTTGGCGCGGCGCACATCTCCTCCAGACGCATGAGATTGATAACTTCGCGGATTTTTTCCGGAGCCTCGATTATGGGGCAGGATTGCGGCTCGCCCCCGTGGATTTGGCGGATTTCCAGAAGCAGCACAACCCCGGAATCATCTATTGCGCTCACGCGGGAAAGATCCAGGTAGAGGCTTTTACCCCTGGCTTGAGCAGCAAGCTTTTTGGCCTTTTTGCGCACAGCCTTGTAATAGGCTGCGTCCAGATTTCCCTCAAAAATCAGGCGCAGATCGCCGTCTGCCTCCTGGCGTAAGGAAAGGCCCAATGAAGAACTGCCCTGCCTTTTTGCGTTTGAAGAATCCAAAGCCATGCCGCCCTTTTGCTTCCTGCCTTAAAAAGGCTGTCTTAACGCCAGCCCGAAGCAATATTTTCTATTTCTTCGGCCACAAAACGGATGCGCTCCATGTCGTGATCCCCATCCTTTTGCAGGGCAAACCTCTCTGGAAGCTTACCTTTAAGCTCCCTTACCGCCTTTTCCATGTCAACAAGAATGTTGTGAAGCTCATCCAGGGAAGGCTCGGCTTCCGGCTCCACAGCAACTTCGGGCAGCTCAACCGTGACCTCCCTGGGCTTTAGGAGCAGGCTCTCTTTGAATATTGGAATGTGGACATCAAAGTTGAGTTTTTCCCCAATAAGTCTGGCAAGCTCATCCTTGGCTTTGTCCTCCCCATGAACCAGAAAAAACTTTGGCCTGCACTCCTTGAAATGGCCAGCCCATTCCAGAAGATCGGCCTGATCCGCATGGGCGGAAAAGCCGCCTATGGTGCAGACCTTGGCCTTGACAGCCACATCCTCGTTTAAGATTTTGACTGTCTTTGCGCCATCCACAATGCGCCGCCCCGTTGTGCCACGCGCCTGGAACCCCACAATGACAAGCACGGCCCCCGGCCGCCAGAGGTTGTGCTTCAAGTGATGCTTTATGCGGCCTGCGGTGCACATTCCGTTTCCGGCTATCACAATGGAAGGTTCGCGGCTTAAGGTTATGGCAATGGAGTCTGCTGTTGACGGGGTGTACTTGAGGTTGGGAAGAGTCAGGGGATCATGTCCGCTTGCAATCAGTTCCTGGGCCTTGTCATCAAAATATTTTTTGTTTTTTCGGAAAATCTCCGTTGCCTTTATGGCAAGGGGGCTGTCCAGGTAAATGGGCATATCGGGCAAAACCCCTGCGCGGGCAAAATCGCCCAGGGTGTAGATTATCTCCTGTGTGCGCTCCACTGCAAAGCTGGGGATGATGACTTTTTCGCCATTGTTATAGGCATGGACAATGCAGTCCAGAAACTCCCTTTTGCTGTCTTCAAAGGAGCGGTGCAGCCTGTCGCCGTAAGTGGATTCCATGAACACAAAGTCTGCATCGTAAACTTCGTGGGGGTCGCGCACAATGAGCTGGTCGCCTTTTCCCAGGTCGCCGGAAAAGACAATCTTCACCTGATTATCGCCGTCTTCCACCCACAGCTCTGCAATGGACGAGCCAAGTATGTGGCCTGCATTTCTAAAGCGCAGCCACACGCCAGGCTCTATTTCCTGCTTTTTGTCGCGCTCCATTTGGGAAAAAAAACCCAGGCTATTCTGGGCGTCCCCAACCGTATAGAGGGGAGTCATCTCTTTGCCACCCTTGCGCTTGCTCTTGCGGCTCTGCCACTGGGCATTCATCTCCTGAATATGGCCCGAATCCAGAAGCAGTATTTCGCATAACTCCACAGATGGCCCGGTGGTGAGAATCTTGCCGGAAAAGCCGTCCTTTACAAGCTTGGGAATCCTGCCGCAATGGTCAATGTGTGCATGGGTGAGAACAAGAGTGGAAATGGCGGAAGGCTCAAATCCCCAGTCCTGCCAGTTCCTCTGCTCCGATTGCCTGCCCCCCTGAAAAAGGCCGCAATCCACAAGAAGTTTTGCCCCACGGCTGGTTTCCACAAGATAACAAGAGCCGGTAACACCTCCGGCGGCTCCCAAGCAGGTTACCCTCACCATATTTCAAACCTTTCTTAATCCCTGCTGCCTTGGGTCAAATTGCAGCAAGGCCATTAAAAATGCGTAATATACCCCTTGTTGCGCACACAAACCCTTAACCGCTTGACGAAATGGCGTATAAGGCTTTAGTTATCTAAAGTCTGTTTGAAGTAAAAAAACTGCTGCCATTAAAAAAGATTCCGGTTTTCCCATGAGCTATTACAAAATCCTTGGGGTGGAGCGCACAGCTTTGCCTGATGAAATAAAGCGCGCCTACCGCAGGCTTGCCCTGGAGTTTCATCCCGACCGCAATCCCGGAGACCCCGGTGCGGAAGACCGCTTCAAGCAGGTGGCCGAAGCTTACGCTGTACTCATGGACCCGGTCAAGCGCCGTCAGTACGACTTTGCCCAGGCCGTTGGGGGCAAAAAGGCCGGGTTTGGCTACAGCCAGGAGGAAATCTTCCGGGATCTTTTCACCAACCCTCATCTTAACAAAATTTTTAACGATCTGTTTGCAGAATTTGAAAAAGCCGGATTCCGCACGGATCAGAATTTCTACAACCGCGTTTTCTTTGGAGGCAGGGGCGCGCTTTTTGTCTCCGGACTCTTTGTTCTGGGCACCTTGAGCCTTGCCTGGAAGGAGGCCAACCGTGCTGCGGGCAACACGCCTCCCCCTGTAAAAAACCGCCTTAAAGGCAATGGCTGGACAGCAAAACTTGGCCGCAGGGCACTGCGCTGGATGCTCAATGCCCTTCTGCCGCCCGAACCTGTCGCCCCTTTTACTCCAAATCATGATCCGGGTCTGGACTGTTCCATGACCGTGTGCATCACCCCAAGGGAAGCCATTGAAGGCAAGGCTTTGGAAATCAGCCCGCCACATGATTTGCGGGTCCGCATTAAGGTGAATGTCCCCCCCAATGCCAGGCCCAATATGCGCCTGCGCGTGCCAGGCTTTGGCCGGGCAGACGGCCAGAGCAAAGGCGACCTTTTTGTTGTGGTGAGCATAAGCCCTCAATAGCCCTGCAAGCTGCCCAAAGCATCCATGTTTATTTTGGCATCAGCCCTTTAACATCTTTTCCAGAGCTTTTTTGTGCTCCGGCAGATGATGGCAGATTCCCTGGAATTGGGCGGACATATCCAGCACATCAACAAGGCTTCTGTGTTGGGCTTCCCTGAAAAGCTGCTTTGTCATGCGAAGCGTGGTGCGCGGATGTTTTGCTATTTGCTCTGCCAGCTCAAGGCTTTGCCCCATAAGCTTTTCTGCCGGAACAACCTTTGAAACAAGGCCTGCGGCCAAGGCCTGTTGTGCATCAAGAATCGTGGCTGTATAGGCCATTTCAAAGGCCTTGGACCCGCCCACGGCGCGGGGCAGAAAAAAAGCCCCACCATCTCCGGGAATAAGCCCCAGGGCAGCAAAGGTCTCGCCAAATTTGGCTTTTTCCGATGCAATGCGGATATCGCACATACAGGCCAGGTCGCAGCCTGCGCCTATGGCCGGGCCGTTAACCGCCGCAATAACGGGCATATTTATGCGCGAAAAAGCCAGCGGTATTCGCTGGATTCCCTGCCGGTAGTTCTGGGCTATCTCTTTGGGGCTGCCTTCAAACATACCCTGCCTGGCCGCCATCTGCTTTATGTTGCCGCCCGCGCAAAAGGCGGATCCGCTGCCCGTTAGGATAAGCACCTTCAAATCCTGGTCGCTGTCCGCCTTTTCAAGGGCCTCCACAATCTCATCAATTATTGGCGCATCGGTTATGGCGTTTCTTATGTCCGGCCTTTCAAGGGTCAGAATTCCTGTTGGGCCCTCTTTTA
>JASEHB010000327.1:0-1770 GCA_030018745.1 Desulfatibacillaceae bacterium
CAGCTTTGTGGTGGACACGGAAGAAGACATTCTCACCTTTGGCGCTGGAGCGGATGTGGGCCTTGTACCAGGAACCGGCCTGTTCGTGATTCGGCCTGTTGTACGCTCAAAGGGGCCACTGGGCCAGCGCTTCATGTTTTCGGGCGACAATATCGGCACGATTCGGGTTCTTGAAGTAGGTCCCGGCACAAGCAGGGCTGGAAGGGTGGAAGGTGGGCCGTTTCAGCCGGGGGATTGGGTGGCCCCGGTGCGATAGGAAGTTTTGGGGGAGGCCCCAGGCGGGCATGGGCTGCGTTACGCGGGGCATCGCAGGTTGGTCATGTACCAGGTGTACACTCCCTCCCTGCTCGCCTGGCCGCTCCAGGCGGACGGCTGCTGCGTTGCACTTCGCTCGCAATTTCGGTCACATACAAAAAGTATGCTCCCTCATTCCTCGCTTGTGCGCCTTGCATCCGCCTCGCCTGGAGCAACCAGGGGCTTTTGTTGAGAAAAAATCCCTTTTCTTTAGTTCCGCCATTTTATCTGGTGGTTGAACAGGGGACCGCTGGTCTTTTCTTTCGTGTGTTTCGTGGTTCTAATTGCTGTTTCCAGGCATAGCTTGGTTCTTGCCCTAAAAGTCTTTGGCCAAGGCCCCCTCTCCTGCTGCTATGCTGTCAAAATACTCATCCACAAGGTTAAAAGCCTGCTCCAGGGTTTCAATCCGTGTAATGCTGTCCCTAAAGCGCCTGGCTTCGGGCAGGCCTTTCACAAACCAGGTTAGGCGGCTTCGCAGTATGCGGCAGGCGTGGGTCTGGCCGTAATGCGCCGCACAGTCAGATGCAAAAGCCTTCATTAGCTCCTGGCGCATTGTCGGCTCCGGCTCTTTTGGCGAAAGGTCGGCAAGAAAATCCAGGCTCTGGGAAAAAATCCAGGGATTGCCCCAGGCTGCCCTGCCTATCATGGCTCCCGCACAGCCCGTGCTTTCCATCATAAGGGCGGCATCAGCCGGTTTTACAATATCCCCGTTGCCGATAACCGGAATTGAAAGCGCTCTTGCCACCCTTGCAATTACAGACCAGTCCGCCCTGCCCGAAAAGCCCTGGCCCGCAGTGCGGGGATGCACGGTCACGGCATCCAGGCCTTGGTCCTGGGCCATGCGGGCAATAAGAAGGGCGCGCCCGCCGTCCGGGTCAAAGCCGCTGCGTATTTTCACGGTCACTGGCCTGTCTGTGGCTCCGCGCACGGCAGCCATCACCCTTTTTGCCTGCTCCGGTTGTTCCATCAGGGCCACGCCCGCCCCGTTTTTCACTATCTTTCTCACCGCGCAGCCCATGTTTATATCAATGACATCCGCGCCTTTTTCCGCCACAATGGCTGCTGCATGGGCCATTGCTGCCGGCTCGCTGCCGAAAATCTGAAAACTCACCGGCTTTTCCGCCGGGTGGCTGCAAAGCATTTCAAGAGATCTTCTGTTGTTGCGGAAAAGTCCGTTGGCGCTTACCATTTCCGAGCATACAAGGGCCGCGCCCATGCCCTTTATCATAAGGCGGAAGGGCAGATCCGTAACCCCTGCCATGGGGGCAAGCACAAGAGGGTTCTTCAAAATGAGGTTTCCTATTTTCATGTCGGCCAATCTAATGGCAAGGCCAGTCCTTTGCAAGCTTTCCGGCCGTTTTTTGCTCTCAAAGGAGCTTTTGTGTTGACATCAGGCGCAAGAGTCTTAATTTTTCAACGATTGAAAAAAATCGCAAAGGGACAGGACTGCCTCAAGCTTGCTGGATGCAGGAAATC
>JASEHB010000327.1:1780-3985 GCA_030018745.1 Desulfatibacillaceae bacterium
TTTCCTGTATTATAAAAAAACTCCAACCTTTTTAAGAAATACTGTGTGTCATGGCCGAAAAACGCTGTTATTACGAGATATTGGGTGTAAGCAGGGATGCTGATGACAATCAGATAAAGGCAGCCTACCGCAAAATGGCCCTGAAATACCATCCTGATCGCAATCCGGGTGACCAGCAGGCAGAGGAAAACTTCAAGGAAGCAGCCGAAGCCTACGAGGTTTTGCGGGACAGGCAGAAACGCAGCATCTACGACCAGTATGGCCACAACGGGCTTTCCGGCAGCGGTTTTACGGGTTTTTCGGGCTTTGAGGACATTTTTTCAAGCTTTGGGGATATTTTTGAGGAGTTTTTCGGGATCCGTGGCCGCAGAAGCAGGGGGGCGCGCGGCGCGGACTTGCGCTACGACCTGACCCTGGAGTTCATGGAGGCTGCCTTTGGCGTGGAAAAGGAAATCCGCGTGCGCAAAAGGGATGTATGCCAGCAGTGCAAGGGATCGGGCTGTGCGCCGGACACGACCCCTGAAACCTGCCGCTATTGCGGCGGCGCAGGCCAGGTTTCCCGCAACCAGGGCTTTTTCACGGTTCGCACCACCTGCCCCTACTGCCGGGGCGAGGGCCGCACAATTCCCCACCCCTGCCCGGAGTGCAAGGGGCTTGGCCTTTGCGAAAAGGAGAAAAAGGTTTTTGTGCGCGTACCGGCAGGGGTTGACAACGGCTCGCGCCTTCGCCTTACAGGGGAGGGCGAAGCTGCGCCCCAGGGCGGCCTGCCCGGCGACCTCTATGTTTTTCTGCGGGTCAAACCCCACGACTTTTTTCAGCGGGACGGCACAAATGTTCTGTGCCGGATTCCCGTTTCCTTTGTACAGGCAGCTTTAGGCGATGACATAACAGTGCCCACCTTGAGCGGGGAGCGCACCTTAAAGCTTCGCAAGGGAACCCAGCCAAACGACATCTATACCTTCCCGCGGGAGGGCATACCGTCTTTGAGGGGAAATGGCAGGGGGGATCAGATAATGGAAATCCAGGTGAAAATCCCCACAAACATCAACAAAAAGCAGGAGGATCTGCTACAAGAGTTTGCGCGGCTTGAGGACAAGAAAATCTCCACCCGCCTAAAAAAAATTCTGGGAAAGGACGCATAAAAACCCATGTACGAGCTGCGCGTTAAAACCCGGTTTGCGGCTGCCCACAGGCTTACCCTTGTGGGCCACAAATGCGAAAACCTCCACGGCCACAACTGGAATGTGGAGGTCTGCCTTCGGGGGGAAACCCTTGATGAAGGCGGCGTGCTGTTGGATTTTGTAATAATCAAAAAAAAGCTTGCAGCTTTAATTGACGAGCTGGATCATACCTTTTTGAATGAAAACCCGATTTTTGAAGGCCGTGCACCTTCATCGGAAAATATTGCCAGACACATTGCCCTGGCTTTGGGCAAGGCCGTGGACACGGAGCTTGTGAGGGTTCACAGCGTCAGGGCCTGGGAATCGGAGGATTCTTCCGCCACTTTTTTTGCGTAAAAAAAAGGACGGTTTCCCGCAGCCGCCAACCGCAGGCTGGGATGGAAAACCCGGCTGGCAAGGTTGTTTGTAAAGCGTGAGAGATTTCCCGGTTTTAAACCTACAATTCAATGTTTTATGCGGTTCCACTTTTCCAGAAGATCATCCCTTGTCACAATGGCGGATACGCTTTCCACATGCTGGCTCACAGCCTCCATGCCGCCTTCCTGGCGATCCACAAGAATGACGGCTCTCACCACCTCAAGGCCCTCGGAGCGCGCCCTTTCAATGGCTTTAATTGTTGAGCCTCCCGTGGTTACAACATCATCCACAACAACCACCCTGTCGCCCTTGTGAAGGTCGCCTTCCACCCAGCGGCTTATGCCGTGATCCTTTTTTTCCTTGCGGATGGAAAAGGCCTTGGCCGGGCGGCCTATAAGCTGCGAGGCAAAGGCCGAAGCCATTGCAATGGGGTCTGCACCAAAGGTAAGCCCGCCTATGCCGTCCACCTCAATGTCGTGAACAGCGGCCATTACAAGGTGTCCCACAAGGAACATACCCCTTGGGTGCATTGTGGTGGGCTTGCAGTTCACATAAAAGTTGCTGGTGCGCCCGGAAACCAGCTTGTAAATTGGCTCATCTGCAAAGTTAACGGATTTTGTGCACAAAATGTTGATAAGCTCGCTCTTCATGGGGCAAAATCCCTTTC
>JASEHB010000328.1 GCA_030018745.1 Desulfatibacillaceae bacterium
CCGGAGCAAAAAATCGAGACAAGGTAGCCAAGGCTTATTAAAAGGAAAAGGCTTCCCGACTGGCTGTGGGAAATGCCAAGATCATGCTCCAACTGTGGCAGCACAGGGGCCAGCACAATGCGCGAAACAAAGTTTATGTAAAATATGCCGGTGAAAAGGGCCACGGCTCCCGCCGCCTTTTTTAAGGGCAGGTCCCTTTCCTTTTCCGGTGCGTCAGGGGTGTTGTCCGCGAAAAGTTTTTTCAACTGGTCAAACTCCGGTAAATGCCCGCCAGCCTTAAAGGAAGCTGGGTTATATCGGAAATAAGCGTGTGGCGCACCTCGCCGAAAAGCCTGTCAAGCTGTGCTGCTGCGGGCAGATTGACCGTGATTGCGTGCACAAAGATATTTTTTGACTTTGCCTCCCTTATGGCCATGCGGGTATCCTCAATGGCAAAGGAGCCTTTGTAATCCGTGTCATTTGGAAAGCCGTCCCCAAGCAGAATAAGCAGCCGCACCCTGCTTTCCCTTTGGGCCAGAATGCTTGAGGCATGGCGGATGGCCGCTCCCATGCGGGTATTGCGCGCAGGGGCCAGGCCGCTTATCCGCTCTTTTACATTTTGGCTTATGCCCTCATCAAAATCCTTTACCTTAAAATAGTCCACCCGCAAAGGCCCGGCCCCGGAGTAAGCGGCAACGGCAAAGGAATCGCCCACAGCTTCTAAAGCCTGGCAGAAAAGCACAATGGCGTCCTTTTCCACCTCCAGCACCGTGCGGGCCGAGCCGTTGACAGCATTGGCCGTGGAGCGCGAAATATCCACCAGAAGCAGGGTGGAAATATCCCTCACCTTTTTTATGCGCTTTATGTAAAGCCTCTCGCTTGGGGTTCTGCCTGCGTATCTGTCCACCGCATAATCCAAAAGCGCCCGGTAATCAAAGGCGTCTCCTTCCACCCAGCGCCGCAGCAGCTCAAGGCCCTGGGGCTTTTGCAGCTCAAAAATCCTTTTAAGCCTGCTGGCAAGCCCCCTGTGGCGTACAAGGGTCTGGTTGTAATATTCCTGGCCTGACTTGGGGGCATGGCGGGCAACCACCCGGCAGGCGTTTTGCAGGTAATCCCCCAGGGGCGCGCTCCACTCCGGGTAGCGAAAAACCTCGCCTTCAGCAAGTTCCGGCTCTTGCCCGGCCTGGGGGGCAATATCGCTCTCAAGGGCCTTTTGAACTTCCTGCCAAAGCCTGTTTTGGGGCAGGGCAGGCGCAGGCTCTTTTCCCTGGGGCCTGTTTGCGGCAATTTTTTTGATGTCCCTTGCTGATATTTGCCCCTGGCGGCTTTCCATTGCCTGCCTTATTTCTGCGGCATAGACCTTTACGCCCAAAGCTGCAAGCCTTGCCTGCAACAGCCTGGCCCTTTCAATGGAAGGCTTTGACCTGCGGAAAAAAAGCTGCGGAAAAATGCCCCGGCCAAAGGGCAGGGCAAGGGGGCTGTATGCAGCAAGATCCGGCTGCAATTGCTTTTCCCATGCCTTGTAAACCTTTGCCGTTAACAGGGCACAAAGCTCCGGGCCTTTATGTGCGGCCTGATGCGGGCCGCTCATGGCCCGCTCAAACAGGTCAAGGGCCTGGCTGGAAAGCTTTTCCAGCCCATTTGGCGCATGGCCTGCGGCAATGGCAAGGTAAAGGGCGGCCAGGGGGTGATTTGCAGAAAAGAACTCCCTTTCAAGGCAAAGCTCATAAAATGGGGCAATCTGCTCTGTCAGCTTTGGGTAGAGCCAAAGGCCCAGAACCCTTGTGCGGCCATGCTCAAAAAGGGTGAAAAGGTCTCTGGCCAGATTTTGGCAGGCAAAGCAGCCAAAAAAGGCATCCAGGTCATGGCCTGTAACGGGGGCAGAAGGCGGTGCAAGGGCAATGCCCTGTTGGTCGGCCATATCGCAGGCCTTTTGCAGGTCAAAGGCCGGGGTGGAGAACTCGGCAAGACCTGCCTCAAGCCGGGCAAGGGCCTTATAGAGGGCCTCGTTTTCGGCCCTTGTGCTGTATATGCCTATTTTTTCCGGCAGAAAAAGGCTTGCTCCGTCAAAGGCGCACAAAACCTTTCCCTGGCCGTCATTATTATTTATCGAAAGAGCGCCTGCCGGGCGCACAAAAAGAGTTAAGCCGGTTCTGGCGCAAAGGTAGCGGGCCAGGTTACTGGCAACACCTGCCAGGGATACGGCTTTTTGCAGGGAATGCAGGTCCTTTGCGGCTGCCAGAGATTCCAGGGCAAGGTGGCGTCTTGCAGCATCCTGGCTCTTGGCAAAAAGCTTCAGGGCTTGGGCGGTAAAATCAGCAAGGCCCTGCTCGTCCAAAGCATCCAGGCCCCTTTCAAGGCCGTCTGCAAAGCCGCTCACCAGCATGGGGTGAATGCTGGCGGCCTCTGCAATTCTTTGCAGGGTGTGGCCCCTCTGCTCTTTTTCAAGGCAACGGATAACAGCAGGCAGAACCTGGGTGAAGGAAAGGGCCTGCACATAGGTAAGCGGCCTTGAGTAAAGGGAGCCAAGGGTGCGGCAAAGGGCAAGGCTGCTTTTAAAATCCTTTTCCGAAAGCAGGCTGCAAAGGGCCTCCATTGGAAGGGTAAGGGTGTGAACCCCATGCCGGTTCATGGCCATCGCTGCGCCAAGAAGCGCTCCGCGCAGTTGGGGGGAGCCATCCTCAAGCACCAGGCCAAGGGGTTTTGCAAGGGCCTTGCCCAGGCTTGATCCCTGCCTTGCAGCCCAGGCCATGAGCCGGGCATAACATTGCAGGCGGTTGTAAGGCGCATTTGCCGCCAGGCGGGCCATTGCCAGGGCTTGCGCCCTGCCGAAATTTATTTCCTGGCAAAGGGCAAGGGCTGCCTGCTCGGCCACAAGAACAATGGCATCTTCACCTGCATTGCTTTTGGCAAGAATGCTGACCGCCTCCTGGGCGCATTGGCGGTCCAGCTCAAACAGGGGGGCCAATAAGGCGCTGGCATTGTTGGAAGAAGGCATCAGAAAAGGTCGCAGAGAATTTCATCCATTGTTTCCAGAAGCCCGGCATCGTCTGTGAGCGGCTCGCACACAGCAGCCCTGCACGCAGCCCTGGGGGGCACTTTTCGCGCAATCAAGGCCCCGGCATATATCAAAAGCCTTGTGCTTGCGCCTTCGGCAAGGCCCTGCTCGCGAAGGTTTCTTATTTTTGCGGCAAGGGTCACAAGCAGGCGGGCGGTTTTTTCGTCCACGCCCGATTCCTTTACAACAATGGCTATCTCCTTTTCCGGGGCAGGGTAGTCAAAACATATTGATACAAATCTCTGCCGGGTGCTCTGTTTTAAGTCCTTCATCACGGACTGGTAGCCGGGGTTGTAGGAAAGAACCAGCAGAAAGCCCGGATGCGCGGCAATCACCTCCCCGGTTTTTTCTATGTTGAGGGTGCGCCGCTCATCAGCAAGGGGGTGTATGACAACGGTTGTGTCCTTTCTTGCCTCCACCACCTCGTCAAGGTAGCAGAGTGCGCCCATTCTCACGGCCTGGGTCAGCGGGCCGTCCGCCCAAAGGGTCTGGCCCCCGGCAATGAGGTAGCGGCCGGTGAGGTCCGAGGCAAAAAGGTCCTCGTGGCAGGAAACCGTTATGAGCGGCCTGCCCAGGGCGTATGCCATTGCCTCCACAAAGCGCGTTTTGCCGCATCCTGTTGGCCCCTTTAACACCACAGGCAGCCGGGCATCTGCTGCTGCAAGGAAAAGGGCCTTTTCATCTGCTATGGAAAGATAGAAAGGCTCATTTTTTATGAGATAACGCTCTGCGCCGCCCTGCCTGATGCCGTTGTCGCCCATGAAATTCCTCTTGTTGTGCGCGGATTTTGCTGCAAGCCCAAGCAAACGGTAATTTATAATCCGGTGCAATAAAAGCGTCAAGGCAGGGCGGCAAGCGCGTTAAGGCAAAATGGAAAACGGCCCTTTTGTTGGGCTACGCGCGCTTCGCTGCGCTAGCCCAACCTACGAATC
>JASEHB010000329.1 GCA_030018745.1 Desulfatibacillaceae bacterium
CGGGAAAACTCCGGCCAAAAGCCCCAGGCAGGCAACAAGCAGGGCAATCGGGGCCGCAAATTCCAGAAAAACCGCGGCAAGCAGGCAGGAGGAAACAATTCAAATAATAGCAAGCAAAAAAACGGATAGCCGTGCAGGGCTGCTTCAGGAAGACGAGAGCTAAAGTTGCGCTTCGCTCGAAAGGTCGGTCACATACAAAAAGTACACTCCCTCATTCCTCGCTTGTGCGCCTTGCATCCGCCTTGCCTGGAGCAGCCCTGCACGGCATTGGCTGAAAAGAAAAACTTCCCCTGGAAGCGGCCCTGTACTCTTGTTGCTGAATGAAAAGGCTGTAAAAATAGCATGGTGGGTGGCTCTTGCGCTTAAAGCGCAACGGTCACTAAAACAATCTGGCTGATCGGCCATTGTGCCTTTTTTGCCTTTTGCAGCTTGCATTGTGAACCGCCCTGTTCTAACAAGGCCCATGAAATGCCGGTGATTGCCCGGTTTGTTTTTGCATAAACGATTTTGCTTTACGCAGGCAGGAGCATTTTTGCCATGTCCCAAGCCTTTTATTGCACAACCCCCATCTACTATGTGAATGCAAAGCCCCACCTGGGCCATGCCTACACCACAATACTTGTGGATGTTGCATCCAGGGCCGCCAAGGCTGCCGGCAAGGAAACCTTTTTTTTGACCGGCACCGATGAGCACGGCGACAAGGTGGTTGAGGCCGCCCGCAAGAACAACATGGAGCCAAAGGCCTATGTGGACTACATATCCGGCCTGTTCAGCGATCTGTGGCCAAGGCTCTCCATTAAACCGGACCGCTTTATCCGCACAACGGAAGATGACCACATAAAGGTGGTAAGGCAGATACTTGCCAAAATATACGAGGCAGGCGACATTTACTTTGCCAGCTACACCGGCCATTACTGCCTGGGCTGTGAGCGCTTTGTGCTTGAAAGGGAGCTTGTTGACGGCCTGTGCCCGGATCACGGCACAAAGCCGGAGGTGATTTCCGAATCCAACTACTTTTTCCGCATGAGCAAGTATCAAACCTGGCTCATTGACCACATCAGGGCCAACCCGGATTTCATTCGTCCAAAACGCTACGCCAACGAGGTGCTTTCCTTTCTGCGGGAGCCGCTGGAGGATTTGTGCATATCCAGGCCCAAGTCCCGGCTCAAGTGGGGAATCTCCCTGCCCTTTGATGAGAATTTTGTCACCTATGTGTGGTTTGATGCGCTCTTGAACTATGTCTCCGCTTTAGGCTACCCGGACGGGGCAAACTACAAAAAGTTCTGGCCTGCTGTGCAGCATGTTGTTGCCAAGGATATTCTAAAACCCCACGGCATTTACTGGCCCATCATGCAGAAGGCCGCTGGCATTGCGCCCTATCAGCATTTGAATGTTCACGGCTACTGGAATGTGGACAAGACCAAAATGTCCAAGAGCCTGGGCAATGTGGTTGACCCCCTTGCCCTTGCAGAGCGCTATGGCGTGGACGCATTCCGCTACTTTCTCATGCGGGAAATGGTTTTCGGCCTTGATTCGAGCTTTTCCGAGCAGGCAATGGTGGCGCGCATAAATGCGGATCTGGCCAATGACCTGGGCAACCTTTTTTCCCGCGTGCTCACAATGGCAGGCAAGTTCCTTGCCTCTGCCGCCCCTGCCCGCAACAGCGCCCTGGAAAAGGAAAGCGGCCTGACCCTGGAAAATGCCGCCAACACAATGGTGGAGCAATATCTTGAAGCCTGCCAGTCCTTTGCCTTTGCCAATGCCCTCAAGGCTGTGTGGGATTTTATAGGCCTGATGAACAGGTTTGTGGACACCAACGCGCCCTGGGTGCTTGCCAAGGACCAGAAGGATAAACCAAAGCTGGAAACCGTCCTTTACAACCTGCTGGAAGGCCTGCGCCTTGTGGCAGCCCTCATCTGGCCGGTTATGCCCGATACAGCAGAAAAAATGACTGTTCAGCTTGGCATGGACCCCAGAATGCTCTCGGTGGGCAAGGGTGCTGCCCTTGCCTGGGGCGGCCTGCCTGCCGGCGCAACCCTTGCCGAGCCGCAAGCCCTTTTCCCCCGTGTGGACTGGGAAGCCATTGAGCCTGAAAAGGAAGCAAAAAAGATGGAAAGCGCAGAGCAAAAAAACCCTGCCAAAGAGCAGATAAGCTTTGACGACTTCAAAAAGCTGGATTTGAGGGTGGGGCTGGTGACAGATGCCCAGGCAATTCCCAAAGCCAAAAAGCTTTTGCTGTTGACCGTTGATATAGGCAGCGAGACCCGCACCGTGGTGGCGGGAATTTCGTTGAGCTACAAGCCCGAAGAGCTTGTGGGCAAAAAAGTGGTGCTTCTGGCCAACCTTGCCCCTGCAAAGATAATGGGCATAACCAGCCAGGGCATGGTGCTGGCCGCTGTGGATGAAGACGGCGCAAGGGTGCTAACCCCCCAAAAGGACGCACCCCCCGGCACGCCCGTGCAGTAGCGGAAAAATCCTTCCCGGCAGAAGCTTTTTTCAAGCAGCCGGGGATAAGTGCGGATTTATGAATGCCATGCAAGGCAAAAAGGTTTCCGGAAACCGCTGGCGCAGCTACCAGAGCAGCCTCAAGCGCCGTGAGACAGTCTCGCGCAGACGCCGCATTCTGCTTGTGCTTCTTGCTGTTACAATCCTTTTTGCGCTTTTATCCTTTCTGCTGCCCCTTGTGCCTGCCCCACCCCCAAAGGCTCCGGCAGATGCCCAGCAGCCCACAGCCCCGGAGCCTGCCGCACAGGAGGCTGCCCTCTCCATGCCGGACAGGGCCTTTGTGCGAAGCCTTTTAGCCGCAAGCGGCTGCAAGGACTTCAAGAGCACAAGCCTTCTGTCCCTTGCAGACGGCAAGGCCTACACCCTTAACACCACAATTGATTCCAATCTTCAGGCCCGCCTTGAATCTCTTTTGGACACCCGGCACTCCAAGGCGCTTGGCATTGTTGTTTCAGACCCTGACACAGGCAGAATTTTAGCCCTTGCAGGCTGGGCGGACGGCCAGATGCAGGCAAGGGCCTGCTGGGAAATGCTCTTCCCGGCTGCCAGCATATTCAAGGTGGTTACAGCAGCAGAGGCTTTAGATCAGTTCGGCCTTTCAGCCAACAGCCCCATGTTCTTCAACGGCCGCAAGCACACCCTCTACCGCTCCCAACTGACACCTGCCAACAACCGCTATTCCGAGGAAATCTCCTTTGCAGAAGCCTTTGCAGAGAGCATCAACCCGGTCTTCGGCAAGCTTGGCATACACACCGTTGGCCTGGAAAGGCTTCTGGCCCGCGCAAACACGCTGGGTTTCGGCCGCCTGTGGGACCTGGATATGCCTGCAATTCCGTCCATTGCCCCAGGCAGGGAGGCGGATTTCGGCATTGCGGAAATGGCTTCGGGCTTTAACCGAAGCACCCAGATGACCCCCATCCACGGAGCCGCCCTTGCCGGAGCGCTTATTAACGGCGGCAACTTAATAGCCCCCTGGATAATTGAAAGCATAGAAGGCGAAAACGGCGAGATTCTGTACAAAGGTCGGCCTGAAATCCTTGAAAAGGTCGGAAGCCGTCAGGCAGTTGATGACCTTGAAGCCATGATGGTTCAGACCGTGCTCACCGGAACCGCCAGAAGCACCTTTGCAAACGCAAAGCGGGATCGCATTCTCAAAAATCTTACAATCGGCGGCAAAACAGGCTCCATAAACGATTCAGACGATCACACCATCCGCTACGATTTGTTTGTGGGCTTTGCAAAACATAATGTGGACCAGCGCAAGCTGGCTGTTTCGGTCATTGTTGCCCATCACGAGTTTATAGGGACAAGGGCGGCGCAGTATGCAAGGAGTATAATACGCCACCACTTTCAGTGAGTGGAGGGGCTGCCCCAGGAAGCCGTGGGCTGTGTTGCACATCGCTCGAAAGTCGGTCACATACTTTGAGTATGCTCCCTCCTTTCTCGCTCGTGC